>NZ_JANMZH010000379.1:0-11235 GCF_031383065.1 Microcoleus sp. OTE_8_concoct_300
CGGGAATCCCGCTAGTTCTTAACATATCGGCAACTGTGCCGCAGTAACTCGGCATTCCTATGCTTTCGGGATTCACAAGATTTTGATAGGTAAAATGGCGGTAGCTGATGCAAAATCTATCCCAAGCAGCCACCTGAATTCGGAACAGCCAAATAAAGAAATCGGCTAGCCAAGGTGAAAGAGTAATCCGAAAAAATATGTTTTTATTCAAATACTGGCAAGCTTGTTCTACCACTTCGTTAGCTGTAATCGCCGGATTTCCTAGCACAAAATGTCGCGGTTCCTCGGAAGCAGGCGGATGCTCAACTAAATAATTAACTACTTTGGCAATATCTGCACCGTGGATGAAGTGAAAACTTCCATCTGCCTTAAACCAGCGAATCAAACCAATCCATTTTGCGACAAGTGGCAGGCCAGATGACAAGTGAGAGACTGGTTTTTCTGCGTCTCCTCCCAATACTAATGTCGGGTAAAGTGCCGTAATCGGAGGCACATTTTTCAAGGCTGACAAATGCACCATGCAGTTGTATTTTGAGCGAATATAATCTGTTCCCAGTTCCCCGGCTTCTTTGAGCAAATTGTTGTCTCGACCGAGAATGCTCGCCGTTGAAAAATAAATTACTTGCTGGCAAGTCTGTGGCGAAAGTAGTTGAATTAGGCGCAGAGTTTTGGTGACGTTAACATCAAAAACTTCTTGAGTTCCTCCCCAAGCAGTGGCGGCTACAATTGCTACATTCATTGTTTGCAAAAGTTCGGCGTGTCGATCGATATCTCGCATATCGCCTTCTATGATATTAATGCCGGGGCGGGCTTTCCAGTCAAATTTTAATTTTTCGGGGTTGCGAACTAATAGGTAAAGTTCGTGGTTCGTTTCTTGAATCAAAGTTTCGGCCATGTAGTGACCGATACAGCCACTTGCACCCGTCACAAAAATTTTTTTGGAGTTCATTTTGCCGCAGGGGAAGAGGGAGGATTTGACGCTTTTTTGACGGTAGGGAAACGGCATAGCCGTATCCTTTTTTCACGGTTGGAGACGGCATTGCCGTGTCCCTACAAATATTGTGTGTTTTTGTTACTCGTTACCAGGCTCTGACCTGGTAACGCAGATCCGGAGGCTCTGCCTCCATTTTACGCGAGGCAGAGCCTCTGGATATGGGTTCACCAGGCAGAGCCTGGGAACCAGTTACCGGATTTGATGGGATTCTAGAATCGAAATCAAATCAAGCAGCAACTGCAAGCAATTTGTCGGCTTGTTTTGCCGTTTCAAAGAAGAAACGCACGTTATCTTCGGGAGTTCCCGGTAACACGCCGTGTCCCAAATTGAGGATGTGTCCGCGATGACCGGCTTTGCGAATTGTATCAAGAATTCGATCGCGAATAAACGCTTGAGAACCAAACAACACGCCCGGATCGAGATTTCCCTGAACGTTCATATTGGGGCCCAAACGTCGGCGCGCGTCGGCCATATCCACTGTCCAATCGACGCTGACGATATCCGCGCCGGATGTTGTCATGCGTTCGAGGAGGCCGGCGCTACCGGTGACTAACAGAATTAGCGGGGTGTCGGGATGGGTTTTTTTGACTTGCTCGAATACTTGTTTCTGGTAGGGTAAAGCGAAGGTGTCGTAGTCTTGCGGGGACAGTTGGCCGGCCCAGGAGTCGAACATTTGCACTACTTGCGCGCCACAGTCGATTTGGTAGCGCATATAAACGGCGATCGCATCTGCAAATTTTGAGAGCAACTGATGCAGTAAAGTTGGATCGGAAAATGCCATGTTTTTGATAATTGCATAATCCTTAGAACCTTTGCCCTCAACCGCATAGGCCGCCAGCGTCCACGGCGCGCCCACAAAACCGAGCACGGTGGATTTGTTGCCGACTTCCTGGCGCAGGGATTTCAGGATAGTTTTGATAAACGGCAAGCTTTCTTCCGGGTTCAGCGGTTGCAGGTTGTCGATTTGCTGCTGAGTGCGAATGGGTGAGTGGATAATCGGGCCTTTACCTTCGGCGATGTCCATGTCAATGCCCAAACCGGGCATAGGGGTGACAATATCGGAAAACAGAATTACGCCGTCGGGTTGAAACGCGCGCCACGGCTGAAGTGAAACTTCGATCGCCACTTCGGGAATTTCGGAACGTTCGCGAAACGAGGGATACTTTTCTCGCAAATCTCGATAAGCCTTCATGTAGCGGCCGGCTTGACGCATCATCCACACGGGCGGGCGGTCTAGAGTTTCGCCACGGGCTGCCCGCAACAACAAGGGAACTTCATTTAATGCCGACATTTTAACTTTTCTCTACCTTAGATATTTCAATGCCTTTGGTAGCTTACCACTGTGCGATCGTCCTTTTTGACAAAATCGTTGTGTGTACAAATGTGTATTTTGTCATTGCCAAAGAAAGTGAGGCGATGCCCAGAGCTCGACTGTATAAGGACTGGTATAAATTCTGTGTATACGCCAAGAAACCGGGTTTCTACGAAGAAACCCGGTTTCTTGGCCCGCGCTACAGTTTGACCTACTTACCTCGTTACGCACACTCCGCCTACGGATACGCGACATTGATCGCGGCCCTCATCGAACCTCCTATTATCATTCACCCTCGCCGAATCTAAATCTCTAGTCCGCGAATTGTAGTAATAATCTCCCGCCGGGAAGTTTCTAGTCGGGACAGCGCAGTAAGTCGAGTCTTGATTACCATCGTCAAACCTTACTCTCACCATAGAACGTCTCTCGCGACAATCAACAGACCGCAAGCCAAAATCATCTTGCAGAAGCTGTGCTCTGTCATATCGACTGTTATATCGATCGTCATCTCGCCTCGTGTACCCATCGTCCCGCGAATTGCGAGATCGTCTGTCGCCCCCATCAATTCCCGCAACTTCCAGGGTGTAGCTACCGCCTCTGGCAGCATCTTTTGCTAACACTAACAGTTTATAATCGCCGCTACGGGGAATTTGATAATTAAAAGAACGCTCTTGGGTAAAAGCGACTTGTTTGTTGTTCCCATAAAACAGCACCATTACGGGAGCAAAACCGCGACTTGCATCTGTGTCTAAAAACACTTCAATGTTATCGCCTTCCCGAGCGCTGAATGTGTATTCTTGACCGCGCAATTCTTCCGTCGGAGATCCCGGCACCCACATATTCCGGAAACGGTAAATCTGGGAAGTGCGGCGAATTACTCCATCTATGCGATCGTTATTCCGTATCTGTTCGCCAACTGCACTTGAGGAAATCCCCGTAAGTGCCAATCCCGTAACTAGGACTGCGGCAGCAATACTGTTTAACAAGTTGTGTGTTCTCATATCAACCTCTCGAAAATTTGAAAATCTTTTTGCTTTCTTGGCGCCGACATTTGCATACACAATCCATTTTAAATGTAATTTCTGCCAACAGTGTCAACCTCACCCAACCCGGCTATTTAGCGGGTGCAAAATCTCATCTTAAAGTTATAGACGTTTATCCCTAATCTAAAGTTGCGATTTATCGCCACAACTGAGCAATCCCGAATCAGCGTCAAGACTAGCTATAATTCCCATAGGTAAAGCAGCGTTAACTCCCTCGTGCCCGAAGGGCAAATCCGAGACAATCGGAATATTCAAATCCCCCAGCCGATCGCGCAAAACCTCTTCAATGCTAAAACTGGGAATACTCGGGTCAATCTCGCAGCGGCTGAAACGCCCCAAAGCAATGCCCCGCACCCCAGCGAAAGCCCCCGCCATCCGCCACAAAGTCAACATTCGATCGACCCTGTAAGGAGCCTCAGAAACATCCTCAAATGCGAGAATAACCCCGGTCAAATCCGGTTGATACGGGGTTCCGAGCAAATGAGAAGCAACCGTCAGATTCGCAGGAAACAGAGGCCCGGTGGCTTGTCCGCTGCCCCATCCTTTACCTTGCAAAGATTGTAAGGGACGACCTTCTATGCAGTCAAAAAGTCGATCGACAGACCAATCCGGCTCATCCGCCAAAGTTGTCAGCATCGGCCCGTGAACACCCCAAACGCCTAATTTAGCGTGATTCCACAGTAAAGCAGTAATGTCAGAAAAGCCGATTAACCATTTCGGCGAATGGGAATCGGGAGGTGGAAATTGGGGGTTTTGCGCCTTTGCCACATTTCCTTTTTCCAAAAGTCGAGTGCTGCCGAAACCGCCTCGAACACAGAGAATACCGCGACAATCCGGGTCATTTAGGGCATCTGCGAGCTGTCGGACGCGGTTTTCATCGGAACCGGCCAAATAGCCCCAGCGATCGTCAAAACCCGGTGTTAATTCAAGTCGATAGCCGCGGGATTTCCAAACTTCTAAACCCTTTTCAAAATTGGTTGATTCTCGCAAAGTGCCACTAGGGGCAATTACTTTGAGCAAATCTCCCGGTTGTAGAAATTTTATGTTAGTCATTAGTTATTAGTTATTAGTTATATCGTGTTTTGTGAATCGATCATAATTCCGTAGGGGCGGGTTTTACAGACAATTTCTGACTGAAACAGACAATCTCGAAAACCCGCCCCCACCCACCCATAAATACAAACCTACATTTTCCGATTCGGTGCAAATTTTAGGTTGATTTGGGTTATCGGTTGTGGCGGGGCGGGTTTATCTAGATTGTTGATAATCGTTAAATATTGTCGGTGAAACCCGCCCCTACGGGATATGGTTAATTATTGATTTAAGAGTGAGTTTTTCAGATTATTTGTTAATCATTACTACGGTAAAGTCAGAATTTCCACCCCAGAATCAGTAACAGCTAGCGTGTGCTCGAATTGAGCCGAAAGCTTTCCATCCTGCGTGATAGCCGTCCAACCATCGGCGAGAATTTCCACTTCCCAAGTACCCTCATTAATCATCGGCTCGATCGTAAAAACCATGCCTTGTCTGAGCTTCTTCCCCGTGCCCCGCTTACCGTAGTGCAAAATTTCCGGTTCCGTGTGAAAAACGCGGTGAACGCCGTGTCCCGCAAAATTTCGTACTACCGAAAAACCCTGTGCTTCAGCATATTCTTGAATCGCTGCACCGATATCGCCAGTACGAGCACCCGGTTTGACTTCCGCAATTCCTCTTCTTAAACATTCCTCGGTTACTTCAACTAACTTTTTCGCTACCGGTGAAGGTTTCCCCACAAAAAAAGTCTTGGAAGTATCGCCGTGATAGCCGTCAACTAAAGGCGTTACATCAATATTAATAATGTCACCTTCTCTCAGAATTTGTTTAGCATTCGGGATGCCGTGACACACTACTTCATTAACGCTAGCACACAGAGATTTGGGAAATCCTTTATAGCCTAGCGGAGCGCTTTTTGCTCCGTGTGCCAAAGTCCAGCGTTCGGCTTCGTCGTTAATTTCGAGAGTGCTGACACCAGGTTTTACCATCGGTTCGAGATGCAGCAGAAGTTCGGCAGCTAAGCGACCTGCTTGGCGCATTTTGTCTATTTCTCTGCTCGATAAAAGCACTAAACGTTCGGTTGCCATAGTTTTTTCTGTTTTCTTTTTTTGTGGTCGATTAAGAGTTTATTTAACTCAATTTTAGAATAGATTTGAACCAGTGTTCAAAACGATCGCCCAAAGCTCCCAAAGAGTATTCTACCTCTGCTTGTCGGCGGCAAGCGCTGCGGTCAATTTGGTCTAAGCGGGCGATCGCACCTACCAAGCCATTTACACTGTCAGGCTCCACTAAAAAGCCCGTCAGTCCGTCTCGAACAATTTCGGCAGGTCCCCCGCGCTTATAAGCAATCACAGGCACACCGCACGCTAAAGCCTCGATCGCCACATTTCCGAAAGCTTCCACCCAGCGCGGCGTCATCAACAATCCTCGGCACTGACCGACTTGCTCTTGCATTTGGGTTGTTGTCAGAAACCCTAAATATTCTACCGGAGCATCTGGCCAATCTGCACAAATTTTTTGCCAATAATCCTCATCTTGCATTTTGCCCATAATTTTTAGGGAAATGCCTGTAATTTTCGCTGCAGCCACTGCATCTTCTAAGCCTTTTTCCGGGGCGATGCGACCAAGCCAAGCTAATTTGGGTTCCGGTTGGCTGCAAAATTCGTACAGCGATAAATCTATGCCGCTTCCCAACAACTGACACTCCTTGGCAAAGGCAAAGGTTTCGGCTTGGGAAACGGTGTAAACTCCGATCGTACCGGGAAATTGGGCGACGGTTTGTCCGGCGATGCGATCGAGCGATCGCGAAAGGGAACCCATGCTGATAAAATGGGCGATCGGAGTTCTAAAAAATGGCGTCAAATAAAACGGCAGCCAATCGTAGGCAAAGTTAACAATGACATCCCATTCATCCTGAACTTTGCGAGCGTATTCCCACATATTTGCCAGCACAGCATCGGCGGGCATCACAATAGGAGAATTGTAATCTTGTGTTTGGGCAGTTACTTGCAAATCGCCCATTATTTCGATTACTGGAATGGATTCTAAGACTGAACCTATCGGCGCTACCACTGCTATTTTATGACCTCGGCGGTGCAATTCTTTAGCGATGTTAAGGACTGTAAGTTCGACTCCGCCGCCCAACCCCGAACCGAGTTGACCGACCGAAGTTGAGAGGAACAATATTTTCAAATAGTCAGTAGTCATTAGTCATTAATCATTAGTCAGCCGCCAGTAATTCTAACATAATCTAAGTTATAAATTCTCCACTCTAAAATCTAAAATCTAAAATTACTTGAAAATCGCTAGACTTATCAATCCATCCCAGAACGCGGACGGATGCGGTTCAACTGATTGATTGCCCAGCGAGCAGTTTCCTGAACTTCTGGATCTGGATCGTCCGTCGCACGGTGCAACAAGTAACTGATTTGATTCACCAATTCGTAAATCCGCGTCAAGTCGCGAATCGCATTTTTACGCACTTCGGGATTTTCATTGTGCAGCGAAATTGACCAGGCATTATTCATCGGTTTGAGAGTGCGAATGCCAATTTCCGAGAGACTTGCCAAAATTAAACTGTACTGGTTCGAGTCGGAATTTGCTAGCAAATCGAGCAACGGCTCAACAGCTCTGGAATCTCCCCGCTGGCCGAGTTCCCAAATTGCTTTGCGCCTCAAAGCCGGATTTAGGTGCTGCAAATCTTCAATCAGTGCTTCAATAATATCAACTTTAGGCCTGCCATCCGTTTCTGGAACGGAAATATCTTTCTTGCGACTCGCTAGGGAATCGGCTCGATTAGTTGTTTCGGGAATGTTGAAACCTGTGTCGCTGTAACCGTTGCTGTGAGTTTCCAAGGGCGAGGTGTCGGAATTAATTCTATCGCCCTCGATTGCTGCATCCTGGGATTCTGGTTGCCCCGATTCCAGGATTAACGGTAAAGACCGATCGCTCCTGTCGAGACTGTAGTCTTTTGGCAAATCCAAAGGGTAGGGCAAGGCTGACAGCGGTTTTTCTGCCCCAAAAGGAACCTCTTGATGTCCTATTTTTGGCGAGTTTGTAGGAGGATCGGGATTATTGAATTGAGAGTTTCTTTGCTTGTGGCGAGCAACTCTTGCCCGCCTTCGCTTTGAATGATTTGACTCGTCGTTGCTAACTAATTTGAGCATGATAAATACTGCGGCTGCCGTGACGACAATTGCTGCCAAACCCAACATTAAAAACCCCCGCTGGTTAGACAAAATGACGATCAAATTGGATATCGCTTTCGGGAGTTTGGAAGATTTTGACGTTTGGGACGGCTTAGATTTGTTTTTATCGGGCGCTGGAGACGGTTTTGAAGGCTTGGAGTCCTGGCGATCGTCCGGGGGAGAGTTCGCCTGAGCAATTTCTTGGGAAACAGCCCGGTAGGAGGCATTGAGTACCTGTTGCCTTCCCTCGGCACTTGGACTGAAGGCAGCGCCCAGACAGGCAATGCAGGTGAAGAAACATACAAAGGAGCGGTAGTACGCCATAAGACTCAATCCGGGTTTTGAGAGGCAACGCCGCATGACGAGCTTTAGTGTAAGCTTGAGTTAGCTCGATCCTAGCTGCTATGCGCTCAACTAACTAACAAATAGCACCAGACTCGCGAAAAACCCGGGTTTGAGAGGGCAGCGAGCCAGATATGATTAACACAATCGCGTCATTGACGTAGAAGTCCTTTAACTAATTAGTTTGGGCGTTGCAGAATGTTGGTATGAATTGAGGTCAATTGAGGATGCAATGCCCAGAATACGGTTGCACCCATATCCGTAAAAATGGGAAGAAACAAGGTAAACACTCATCACATTTGTGTTGCTTATGGTCGCCAGTTCATCGAGGGCTAGGAACCACCGAAAGGCTACTGAGATGAAGTCAAACGAGAATGCCTGAAAATGTATGTTAACGGCATCGGCTGTCGGGGTATCGAAGGAGGTCATTGCGTGTGCATCACAGGACGGTGATTACTTGGGTCAAGTGCCTGGGACAACTGCTGCCTGATGCTTACAAACCAGAGACTGTTCCCCTCGTAGGTGAGCTAGATGAATTAGAAACCTTTGTCGGTTCACAAAAAACTTGCATCTGGCTGTGGACGGCGGTTGACCACTTCCAGGCTATTTCGGTAGTCACTGATGGATTGTCAGTTTATCCAGGCTTTAATCCAGACGGCGACCAGATTGTCAGCAAGACATACATGACACGGGTTGAGGGGGAAAACACAAGGCAAAGACACTCCGCGAGCTCGACTGCATCCAAAGACACTGTGCTATTCCAAATCAGAAGAACTACTGAGACACTCAATTAGATTGTTACTACATTATCTGAAGTTCTGGGATGTGGCGGTTCCTCAATAATTCATACCGCTATTGATCAACACCAAAACGGTAACGCTATTTCAGTATCACCACTATTTTTAAGTTGCCATTTTCACGCTTAGGTGTTGGTTATCTTGCTCCCACAAGTTCCACAAGTGATGGAAGTCGGCTTTTCTCCCGGCAGCAGGAACTCGTGTTTGTACATCCAATCGAGCCGCAGCGAGGCGTGGTCTACTTCCTCTGTGGCGTGCTGTGCGAAGCATGATTGATACCGAAAGTCCCGGCAAATTGTATAGCGCATCGCTAATGCCGCAGTAAAATCACTCGATTGATAGTACAGTTGCCTGACCCAACCTCGAACATCGTCGGGATGCTCGGCGGCGGCTAGCTGCGTGTAAAAAGACCCAGAAAGCAGATTTTGCCGGCACTCGGCTCCCAAGTTGAATAACCACTTCATGTTTGGAATCCCTTCTTTAGAAATTATTGCAATACAACAATATTTCCGTTCTATAGTACACCAGTATTATAATACCAGTCAACCAGTATTTTGCCTTAAATCAGCCATGGTGTGGTATAATGCCGTAAACTAATTGAAAACCTATAGTGTATTCCAGGTTTATCAAGTAGGGACACGGCAATGGTGTCCCCACGGTGGCGGGGATAAATCGATAGGGGGGTATCCTTCATAAACGTGGAATCTGCTGTAAATCCCTGAATTAACAAGAAATAGTGTGTGAAAAGTAGAGATTTGTTATTTGAGAATTTCTGATGCTGTTAATTCCAGAACGACTACAAAATCAGGATAATGCTGGCATTTTAATCGTCAACTGCAACCGAAAAATCGTAGGATTCACTCCCAATTTACTGAGGATTTGGAATCTGCCTGAAGTTATTATCAAGTCGTTATCAGACCAACGCGCGTTAGAGTTTGTATCCGAGGGATTTGATAATCCTAAACTTTTTCTCAAGGATATGACTGAAATTTACGAGCAAACGCATTTGGAGATTAATGAAAAAGTTCAACTCAAGGACGGTCGCATCATAGAGCGCCATTCCAAGCCCCTATGCTTCAATGGAGTTTATGCTGGTCGGTTGTGGATGTTTGAACGCCATTAGTCTAATAGATGTAAGAGCATCCGTAGCAACGCTCTGTATTCTATGGGCTGCTTTTAATGGGTAAAGTATGCCTCAATAATAGGAGAAACAATTATGCCAACTTGTATTACAGACCAGGTTTTTCCCCTCATAGTTGTCGATACTGCTTCGCCCATCACCATTGGTGCTCAAATCACCGAACAAATTAAGCTACTAATCGCGCGCGGCAATCTGAAGCCAAATCAGCCTTTACCGCCGATTACCCACTTGGCTAAATACTTAGGAGTGAATCACACCATTGTGGCACAGGCGTACAACAAAATGATTGCTTTGGGATATCTCGTAGGCAACCGAGGTAAAAGAACGGTCATTGCGAATTCTCCCTTGGTCAGACAGATGGTTGCTCGCAAAACCTTCTACGACTTACTCAGTCAAGCTTTTCATTCAGCATCCCAATATGGGTTAACCGCAGCAGAGTTCTCAGCGGCAGCTTATGCTCAAGCAGTGTTGGTCGATCGCCATCAAATAAATGTAGTATTCGTGAACTTTTTTCCCGACAGTATCGATATCAGTGCAACTATTCAATCAGCAACAGGATTAGCTTTGGTATCGATTCCTTGGGCGCACTTGCAAGCCAAAGAACCACAAGCATTAGAACAACTCTTGTCCGCCGATTTGATAGTAACGACCATCAAACACTTGTGGGAGGTGGCTCAGATAGCAGATCCCAATAAGGAAGTGATAGGAATTGAAGTGCAGCCAGATAAGCAGCTATGGGGTCACATCTCATCCCTACGCCGCAATGCCAAGCTATTGTTTGTGTGCCAAAAAAAAAGCAGCAGCGAAGCAATGAAGGAAATTATTGACTATAACGTGTATCACATAGAATCAAAAGCCGTTACAGTGGAATTTGTTCAAAACAATGTGCCAGGGTTACAAGAATTTGATTTGGTGGTGTGTTCGAGATTAGTTGAGAGTCAGTTGAGTCAATACATTCCCAAAACCCTGAAACTAATGACTTTTAGTATCGACATCAACCCAGTGAACTTGCTGGTACTCCAAGCTCGTTTAGCGGCTGTTGAGATGGAAATTTTAACGTAGTAGCAGCTTCCTAAATTATAATTTTATTCACAGCACTCATCGCTCAACTAATCTTTTTGTTGTTGCTCAATAGCGGTATGAATTATTGAGGAACCGGAACATCCCAGAACTTCAGATAATAATGTAGTAACAATCTAATTGAGTGTCTCAGTAGTTACCGGGACTTAAACAAAAAATACGGTAAAAATACGTTATAATGCTTGCATAGCAAGCATATAACGTTAAAGAATGACCAATGAAAGAGACAACCCCTGCCGCGATGCCCCCCTGCTTCGATAGATGGTGTCAAAGATTTGACGATATTTTTGGTCATCTTGCCCAAAA
>NZ_JANMZH010000394.1:0-11915 GCF_031383065.1 Microcoleus sp. OTE_8_concoct_300
AGGACGGCTTTACATTTGCCTGATTTTGGTTTACCATAGTAATTAGAGTTTGGTAAGTGCAATGTTCAAGGCGTTTAAGTATAGAATCTACCCAACAACCGAGCAAAGAGACTTACTGGTTAAGTCTTTTGGTTGTTGCCGTTGGTTCTACAATTACAGCCTTAACTTAACAACCGAAACTTACAAAAAGACTGGGAAGGGATTAAGCAGAAATGAAATAATCAAACTGCTCCCACAACTCAAGAAAGAGCATGAATGGTTAACAGAGCCACCTTCCCAAGTTCTGCAACAAGTAGCCGATAATTTGTCGAGTGCTTTTCTCAATTTCTTTGAAAAGAGGGCGAAGTATCCCAAGTTCAAGAAGAAGCATCAAAGGCAGTCAATTAGATTTCCTCAAAAGATGAAATTAAGCGGTGACTATTTAACATTGCCTAAACTGGGAAAAGTTTACTGGAAAGTATCCAGAATTCCCGAAGGTGAATTTAAATCTGTCACGGTTTCAATGACTCAAGGTGGTGAATTCTATGCTAGTTGTTTGTTTGATGAAGGAAAGGATAAGCCAGAACTGTCTAAGGAAGGTAAAGTGGTAGGCATTGATTTAGGTATTACTCATTTTGCTATTACCTCAGATGGAACCAAACACGGCAATCCTAAGCACTACCGCAAGCATGAGAAAAAGTTGGCTAAGTACCAAAAGAGATTAGCTAAGAAGCAGAAAGGCTCTAACAACCCCAATAAGGCTAGAAAAAGAGTAGCCAAAGTACACCAGAAAATTACTAGATGTCGAGAAGATTTTCTCCACAAACTAAGTCGTAAATTAGTAGACGAAAATCAAGTCATAGTGGTAGAGAATCTAGCAGTGAAAAACCTGGTATGCAATCATAAATTAGCTAAGTCAATAGCTGATTTAGGATGGGGACAATTTTGTACCATGCTGAAATATAAAGCAGAATGGTCAGGAAAAATCTACATAGAAGTAGATAGATTTTTTCTTAGTTCCAAAACTTGTAATCACTGTTTGCATCGAACTAGCGAAATGCCATTGGATATTCGCAGTTGGCAATGTCCTAAATGCGGAACTTTGCACGACCGAGATATCAATGCCGCTAAAAATATCCGAGATGAAGGTTTACGAATGTTAGAGGTAGGGCATACCTCGGTAGCTTCTGGAGAACGAGTAAGACCAAGCAAAGGCACTGCTTTGGTGAGGCATTGTTCTGTGAAGGAAGAATCACCGCTGCTAAAGGAGCGGTGAGTGTCAAACAAACACAACCCGGCTGTTGAGAAGATACGTACATCCTTCCAAAATTCTGAAGTAGCACAACTGGAGGCAGAAGTTTCTCGACTTAAAGAGGAACTGGATGCGGCACAAAAAGTTATTGCCGGCCTACATCAGCAAAACCAGGTTCTTCGACAAAAGGTGTTAACTCCAGAAAAATGCGATCGCTTTTTGAAGGAAAGTTTTCGGGTTACTGAATTTCCTTAACTAGCCGTGAATTCCAAGGACACCAGTACAAACCTGGTAAAAATGCTCCACCCGCTTCATCAAGGTGGTCTTCGACGTACCCAATATTAGCATCACAAACTTCTATCGCGAAGCTAAAGAAGCTGATAGAGGCTGGATCTAATTGATAGCTCCATTTTGAATTGTAGGCAGCAGGTCTTTTTATGATTCTTCCGATTACATGGGTTTCATCTTTCTGGGTTCCCTTGAGTATATTCCGGGCTTGTTGGATCTTACTCTCATCAGTGAGTTCAATAACGAATTGATCGGAGGCGGGTGGGGTTTCCAAGACAAATCTAGCAGGTGTAGCCGCGTATGCTGGAGCACTAAAGCTGATACCAAGCATACCAACAAGACCCAATACAATTAGTACTCGACGTGTCAGAGAAGTTAGTTTTTGAAAGAGATTCATGGTAAAGACCTCTAGTTGCCAAAACAAATTTTACCACTCTGGTGCACTTATTATTACTGCACCATCCGATCGAGAATATTCAATGTGGAAACTACCTATCGCCCTCTCCTGCTTGCCTGTGGCCACCGCCTACCTCTATCAATACGCTCTTTGGGCGCGTCAGCGACGGGCGGCCAAGCAAGAAAGCCGATCGCACAATTCCACCTCACCAACGAGGGATCCAGTAGAGCCGCGGGTGAAACCTGCCAAACAAGTAGCCCCCGAAGTTTCTGACTGGTACGTGTTTCGATCGGGTAAAGCCGAGGGGCTAAGATAGCAAATTGCAACTCTAGGAAGTTCAGAAAATTACCGATCGCACAAAAGTTAGACGGGGAAAATCGGACAGGCAGCCCGCTGGTGAAATTCCCGAATTGGCAAAGTATCTTACTGTCTATCCCATTGGCCGCCAAATAGTACCCGCAGCCGTGCCGAAGCATATCCTGAAAACCCCGAGTTTGAAGTTCTAGTTTCAATCCGTGATTAGGACAATATTTATTAAAAAATTTTCCAACTCTGATTTAAGCGTTGGTTTCTGGCTGGCCGGATCGGGGAGGCAGGCTACTAGAAAACAAGCTGAAGCGGGGATAGACTTTGGGAGTTATTCGAGAT
Organism: Microcoleus sp. OTE_8_concoct_300; assembly: GCF_031383065.1. Lineage (NCBI taxonomy): Bacteria > Bacillati > Cyanobacteriota > Cyanophyceae > Oscillatoriales > Microcoleaceae > Microcoleus > Microcoleus sp. OTE_8_concoct_300. The sequence goes on from NZ_JANMZH010000394.1 coordinate 2,565, forward strand.
GTCTAAAACACAATAGCGATACGTCCTTGGAAAGATGCGATCGCACTGCTGCCTTCCTAGGATTGTAAAAGTTAAAAGGCCACAGTCCACACAGGTTTTCTGATAGAAACAGAAGCAAGCTCAGACACACGACTACGGAGCAGTTAAACAGGAGTTTGGACGGTTATGAACAGTTCCTTGATGCTGCGCACGATCGGCACGGTTTCATCACAAAAAGGCGCTATCGTCCAGGGCAGTGGGATGAAGTCAAACACTGGAAATACTATTCGGCGGGGGGCGAACCTTGGTTCGGTTTTGAGGCAGTCCGCGATCTTGAGGGGCTGCCACCAGAGATTCTGCTCATCCCGCTTATCGGTCACACGCGGGGTCATGCGGGCATCGCGATCGACACCCCCGAGGGTTGGCTCCTACACGCAGGCGATGCCTACTTTTACCGAGACGAGATGGGTTCCTCCACACGACGCTGCACGCCCGCACTACGCGCCTACCAGTCGATGATGGAAGTAGACCGCAAGGCTCGGTTGCTAAATCAAGACCGGCTGCGCGCATTATCAGTCGATCGAAGTAAAAGCGTGCGCCTCTTCTGTAGTCACGACGCCCTTGAGTTGAAAGCGTTCACTGGCAAGTCCAGCAGTTCTCACAACTAGACATTTCATCATTTACAAAACCTCTGCCAGTAACACCGATTCAGAAACCAGAACTTATCCATGTTACCGACCTTTCAGACAAATCCTTGCTCTGACTTCCTAGAGGTCTTTATGTCTTTTAAACACTTGGCGTTAGTGCTTTTGTATTCATGAGCTTATAGCCTTTCGAGCGAAAGATGAGGTACTCATGGGCATAGGGCATAGGGCATTGGGCATAGGGCATAGGGCATAGGGCATACCTCACTTTTCTGAGAACCGCTATATGTAGAGCAAGCCTAAATCATTTGTGCAAAAGCATCATATTTTTTGAATTTAGGAGGAGTAAAAATTTTAAACTTCAATAAAAATTGAAATAGTTTCTTAACCCTGCTAAAAGTTTTACAGAGATCATAAAATCCTGTAGAAAGTATTTAGCTTGTAGCCAAATACTTTCTACAGGATTTTATTCAGAACCATAAGGGCAAAATAAACAACAACTTATTGAACATTCTGACGGTAATATCTAATCCGTTGACATCGGAATTAGGCATCTCTCTCTTCTCTTTCTCTGTGTCCTCTGTGCCCTCTGTGGTTTAATCATTCCGATACAACCGGAATTGATATGATTTACCGTCGTTTTCCCTCCCCTCATTAATAGCTAGTGCATTTTTTCATCTCTATGGTAGCTAGCACCATCCCAGATTAACAACATTTTTTGATGTCGATTCATTTGCTTGAGTTCTTCAACCTAATTTCGGGCGAAGCGAAGCGGAGGTAATCGACCGGACATGATATTAAATAGCTTTTTAAACCGGGGAATTTTAACTTTAATGCCGCGACTCCTCCGGCTAAATATTTTCTGTGAGTTAGTGCAATAAAACTTGTTGAAAATTCTATAGCCTTTCTCAGAAAGATGAGGTACTCATGGGCATAGGGCATAGGGCATAGGGCATAGGGCATACCTCACTTTTCTGAGAACCGCTATAATTTTTTTTCTATTTCTCGATAACTAAATCCTTTTAATCTCAGCTTAACAGCCTGTAATATATTCCACTCCGGGATATTTTTAGTAGGAGAAATAAAGTTTTGCAACTCTTCTATAGCAATCCTAAATCATTTGTGAATTTCTTACTCCCTCCCCAAGGCATCGGGGAGGGTTGGGGTGGGGTAAAAAATTTATGACTCATTTAGGATTGCTATAGTTGTCTATCCTATTTTTTTTTGACTCGTTTAACATTTTTTTCTCCTTTTTTTGCTCCGACTCGCGACTGCGGGCGCTCACGGGCCCCCGCAGATTCGGTGTTCGATCGCCTCCTGTCGCGAGTCGGAGCGCCCGCTGCTGGCACTAACTACTTGTCTACCCCCTTTTTTTCTTGAATTTGAGCTGAGCTCTTTTCTTTTTAGACAAATCATTCAGACGCGCTATAGAAGTGATTGTTAGCAAAACCCACCCCTACAAGATACTATTGTTTTTTGCAATGACCTACTTACCAAAGCAATTACAACAGTATCTAGCGGAGTGGCAACGTTCTGAAACCTTACAGAATGGGAGTTCACAATTATCCCTATTTGACTGGTACTTTATTTCTCGGCAAGTCCTTTCTATGCGTTAACCACAGAACCGCCGTTGGGATGCAAAATTTGACCAGTCATGTAAGACGAATCTTTTGAAGCTAAAAACACGTAACTGGGGGCAACTTCATCGGGTTGACCGGGGCGTCCCAAGGGGGTATCTGCACCAAAGTTCTCAACTTTTTCTTCGGGGAAAGTCGAGGGAATTAGAGGGGTCCAAATCGGGCCGGGAGCTACTCCGTTGACGCGAATTCCTTTCTCAGCTAAACTTTGAGACAAAGAGCGGGTAAAAGCAACAATCGCTCCTTTTGTCGAGGAGTAATCTAGCAATTGTTGATTGCCTTTGTAAGCGGTGACAGAGGTAGTATTGATAATTGCACTTCCTTCTTGTAGGTGTTTTAGAGCCGCTTTTGTTAGGTAAAACATTGAGAAAATGTTGGTGCGGAAAGTGCGCTCTAATTGTTCCGCGGTGATATCTTCGATGCTTTCTTGGGGATGCTGTTCGGCGGCGTTGTTGATGAGGATGTCGAGGTGGCCGAATTCTTTAACTGTTTGTTCTACAAGGTTTTGACAGACGCTTTCATCCCCGATGTCGCCGGCGATCGCAATGCAGCGGCGGCCTTGTTGTTCGATCGCCTCTTTGGTTTTTTTAGCATCTTCATCTTCGTTGAGATAGCTGATGACTACGTCTGCGCCTTCTTTGGCAAAAGCGATGGCCACGGCGCGCCCGATACCGCTGTCTCCGCCAGTAATTAAGGCTACTTTGTCCCGCAATTTGTCGGTACCGCGATATCCCTCCATAAAGGATTGAGGTTGCGGCGTCATCTCGGATTCAATACCGGGTCGCTGTTCTTGATGTTGAGCAGGATTGGTTTGTTGTTGAGTTGGCATAAAATATTCCTCTAAGTTCTATAACTCTATAAATAAAGGTTTTCTTGGGGTAGCGAATCATTCTTTTTGCCGATCGCGCCCTACGACTAAAGACAGTAATTAAAGAGATAAATAAACCCGCCTTCCGAACCCATGATTGTGGCCGGCTGGTTTATATAAATTGTGAGTTTTCCTCAAAGATTGTCGGTAAAATCGGCCTCTTGGAGCATCGGGATATATTTGTTGTAGAGGCGGGTTTCACGAAAAATATTTCCGGTAATTAAAGAAATCGATAAACCCGCCGCCCGAGCCTCTAATTATTGTCAAAACAGCAAAAAGCACGCCAAAACATGATTTGACGTGCAGTTTAAACAAGCTAGTTGCTAATTGCTGAGTCTCGAACTAGAAACCCAACCTAACATTAAAACAAGGGAGCCGAAGGAGCAGTATCGGCCCACTGTAATAGAGATTGATCGGCACGCTGCTGTGCTAAAAACAATTCAACCAGCGAGATCGCCTGGGTTTCGAGGTTTAAGTCAAAGGGGCTAAAACCACTCTGAGGTGCGAGCAAGCTATCTGCGCCGGGCCCTGGCAGAGCCGCCGCTGAACGGCCGGGGTTTGTCAACGGATCGGTAGGAGCCGCCGCTACCACCACCGAAGGCGTAGTAGTGGGACCAGGCACGTTAAAGTTAACAGGATTAGGCCCAGTTGGGATCGGGAACGGGTTGTTAACACTCGCATCGAAGACTTCCAAAACCGAGTAAGTGCCGGGCAACAAATTTGGAAACAGAGCAATTCCATTAGCGTCCGTTCTTACCAGAGGTTCAGTTGCTGCATCGTAGCGATTGTTCCGGTTCAAATCCAAAGTAAATGGGATATTGGCAAGAGGCGGTTCGCCTGCATCTTGTAGGCCGTTGCGGTTGTCGTCTCGGAATTTTGGAACTGGCAAATTATAGCGCCGAGAGTCGCCAATCAAAGCGCAAGTAAAAGTTTGATTGGGGCCCAGAACGATATTCAGCGGTTGAGTCGTCTGGAAGAAACCAGGAGGAACTACCTCTCGAAGGTTATAAGTACCGGGAGCCAAATTGTTGAACGCAAAGGTACCAAACTGATTGCTAGTGGTACTGGCTTCCCCTGCATCGAGGGCGCCGTTCTTATTGGTATCGAGATAGACAGTAACGCCACTAATAGCCGGTTCATTTCCGTCTCGATAGCCGTTGAGGTTAAAGTCCTCGAATTTGCAACCCGTTATGTTGCTGTTCGGCGTATTGGCAAAAGTAACGTTAGCGTCCTGAGTGTTGAGAGTCACCGGAACGACAGCAGATGTAGAAGGCGAGAAACCAGCCGGTACTACTTCCCGCACCGTGTAATTGCCCGGTGCCAAGTTGGTAAATGCTCCTCTCCCTTGGGCATTAGTCTGTAGTTGTTGTTCTCCGGCGTCCGCAGCCCCATTATTGTTGGTGTCGAGGAAGACAGAGACACCGCTAAGGGCTGCTTCACCCTGAGCTGGCTCGTAGCGACCGTTTGCGTTCAGGTCATTGTATTTGAATACAGTGATGTTAGGTCTAGTGTTTCCCACACCAGCATTCCCTCCAGAAGCATTATTAGCTGGCACAGGAGTAAAGATAAGTGCTGGTGACGGGTTAGTGGCTGGGAAAGGCACAGGAGTGTTTGCAAAAATCGGTCGTACACCCGTTGCTGCAATAGAAGCTTCTCCTGCTTGTTGGATGCCGTCGCGGTTGGTATCTACGTATTTAGGGTCGTTTGGTTTCAGTGTATAGGTTGCGTCTGTTACTAAGAGTGGTTGCTCTCTGCTGATCGTACCCTGGAAGCGTGCCTGCGGCCCTGGCGCTGAAACCAGAGTGGGGTTGGGAGTGGTTGCTACTGGAGCATTCAGGTTTCCTGGGGCACCGCCACCTACTGCAGCAGGCAGTACAGATGGAAAAATTTCCAACACTGCATAATTGCCAGCTCGCAAATCCCGGAAGAGAACTACTCCGTTTGCATCGGTAATTGCGATCGGTTCGGAGTTTTGATCCCAACCACCGTTCCCGTTCAAATCTAAAATGAAAGGTACTCGAGCAATGGGGGGTTCCAAAACTCCATTGACCAGATTTCGCGTGCCGCTGCGGTCTATATCCCGAAATTTGTTAACTTCAATTTGATAAAGCGGAGTGTCGCCAACTTGAGCGCAGGCAAAGGTTTGACCGGGGGCCACCGTCACGTCCAGTACGGGAATGTTGTTGGGTGGGGTGCTTTGGGGGAAATCTCTTTCTAGGGGTTGTCCGTTGATACCGTTGACTCGTTCTTCCCGAATCCTGTACGTGCCTGCTGCTACATTAAACGACCACGCACCATTTTTGTCTGTTAGGGTGTTCAGTTCCCCTGCATCGCGTTGGCCGTTGCCATTGGAATCAATATATATCCTGACATTTTTAATCCCCGGTTCATCGCCATCTCGAAAGCCGTCCCCATCTAGGTCTAGGTATTTGCATCCTACAATCCGGCTGCCTGTAATTGGGGTGTTGCCAAATAAAACGTTGACGTTTGTGTTTCCAAGAGTGACAGCGAGGGGATTGGGAGTAGTTGGACTCAAACCAGGAGGTATGGTTTCCCTGATTACGTAGTTACCTGGGACAAGATTTATGAATGAGAACGCGCCGTTAGCGTCCGTCGTGGTTGAGACTTCCCCAGTACCAGCATCAAATACACCGTTGCTGCTTGTTGCTGGTTCCAGGAGAAAGGGGATGTTTGCCAGACCTGTTTCATTTGGCTGTCTGATGCCATCCCCGTTCACGTCAAGGAACTTGATTCCTAAAATTGCCGGGCCAGCATTCCCAACCACAACTGGCTGTAGTTGGTTGGCTCTGCGCGCTTCGTTAGTTTCTGCCATGATTTCTCTCCTTCACACCTAAATCCACGTAAATTACAGACTACTGTATGGGTTGTAAGTTGCTGAGTAGTTTTTACTAATAGCTGACAACCGCTACTCGATTTTACATACGTCTGCACTTGAGGTAATGTTCCCCATCTAACACAACAATGCCTCAAGCTTTGTCGCTGGCAAGTATATCAGGTTTTGAAGAGCCCTGGCAATTTGAGGGCAACATCTTCAAGATTTGCACGCCTTCTCTGTCCGTAGATACTTGCTGTTTCGAGCTTTAAAAAGCCTAAGACAGACTTCCCCCTCCGATCGAGTCCGGCATCGTTCTTGTTTGTCCTGGGAAAGCTGTGCTTGGCGATCGCAGCCTCGCTCGCTCGCCCAGCACAGCGATCGGCAGCACCGATCGAGCTACGGGACTTGATCTGACTTGGCTAAGCCTGTCCATACGCCGATCGGGGTTGGGGGAATTGCCTGATAGTTTCTCACTTACAGAGATGCTACTACCTCTGCATATTGCACCCAATATACAAGCCAGCTTCGGAGTTGCCGGAACTTAGGCTTGAGTGTTGGAGGTTGCCAACAATTAGGGTATCACGCGATCGCCCTTTCACCTCTTCCTGATTTTGATCTGTTGTTTAGGATTCTGGGCGATCGAGCTTTGTGTCACCCTAAATAACCGAGAACTCTCTCGCGCCCACAGTGTTGACCGAGTTCCCGATCGCCCCTTTAATTAATTCATTTTTATTGACAAATTCACTGATTTGTGCATTAGTATCCAAACCGAGATTCTGTGGCCCAAAGTTAGGAATATTGCCTAAATTGGCAACAGGTCGATCGACCAAAAAATCACTAATTCGATAACTATCACGACCCTCGCTCAAAAGCAAGCTATCGGCCCCAATATTACCCGCAGGTTCGGGTCCGGCATAATTGCTGGGATCCGTCAGCAGGTCGCCTTTCCAGGATTTAGCCGACTCACCCTCAGCATCTGGCGTCACCAAATCGATCCTGCTAGCCCGAATCTCTGGCGAGACAACAACCACCCTAGGCGGAGTCGTTAGAATGAAACCCGGCGGCGGAACTTCGCGGACAACATAACTACCTACCGGAACGTTGCGGAAACTGTAATTGCCTTGAACATCGCTTAAGGTACTCGCTTCACCCGGATCTAAACTGCTGTTGTTGTTGAGGTCGATGTAAATAGGAGAGTTGGCGATCGGCGGTTCCCCGGGATCTAGGCGGCCGTTGGCGTTAAAATCGTTAAATTTCACACCGCTAATTGTGCCCGTTACCAATACATTGCCAAAGCTGAGATTAGTGGCATTTGTGCCGTTGCCCACGGTGATGGGAGTCGGATTCGGGGTGGTTTGTCGAAAACCGGGCTGCGGGACTTCCCTGACCAAATAGGTGCCTTGAGGCAAATTGATAAAAGAGAAATTACCTTGGGGGTTTGTTAAAGTCGAAGGTTCGTTGGTATCTGGGGCGCCGTTGTTGTTGAGGTCAAGGTAAATCGGCCAGTTGGCAATTATCGGTTCCGTCGGTTCCTTGATACCGTTAGCGTTGAAGTCGTTGAACTTGAAGCCGCTGATGCTGCCAGTAGGAAAATTGTTGCCGAAATAGACGCCTACAGCGTTGGTATTGCCGATTATGTCGATCGGGCCTGGATTTGGCGTAGTCTGTACCCATCCCGGTTGTTGGACTTCCCTCACCAAATATCGGCCCGGGGAAACATTCGCAAAAGTGTAGTTGCCTTGCGGGTTTGTGATGGTGTTGGGTTCGCCCGGGTCAAGGCTGCCGTTGGCGTTGAGGTCGATGTAAATTTGCCAGTTGGTCAGAGGCGGGTCTGTTGCGTCTCGGACGCTGTTGGCATTGAGGTCGTTGAACTTGAAGCCGCTGATGCTGCCGACAAAAAAGACATTGCCAAAATTGATGTTGTTGACAGTGGCGTTGGCAGTAACGTTAACCGGGCCGGGGTCAGGCGTAGTTTGGCGAAAACCCGGTTGCTGGACTTCTCTCACCCAATATGTATTTGCGGGAATATTGACAAAAGCGTATTTGCCTTGAACGTTTGTAAAAGTAAAGGGTTCGCCGCCGTCGAGCCTGTTGTTGCGGTTGAGGTCGAGGTAAATTTGCCAGTTAGCTAGCCCTGGTTCCCCGGGATCTGGGCTGCTGTTGTTGTTGATGTCGTTGAATTTTGTGCCTGCGATCGTCCCTGCGTTGAAGTTGTTGCCAAAATTGATATTGCCAACGTTTGTCCCGCTGGTAATCGTGATGGGTGCGGGATTTGGGGTAGTTTGGCGAAAGTTCGGCTGCTGGACTTCCCTAACTTGGTAAGTACCCGGCGGCAGGTTGGCGAAGATGTAGTTGCCTAGCTGGTTGGTGAGGGTGGAAGGTTCGTTAAACTCGGGCTGGCTGTTGTTGTTGAGGTCGAGGTAGATTTGCCAGTTGGGAATTGGGACTTCTCCAGCATCAGGGCGGCCGTTGGCGTTGAGGTCGTTGTATTTGGTGCCGCTGATGCTGCCGACTTGGAAGTTCCCGATGTTGACGTTGCCGATGTCTATTTGGCTGGCGGTTCTGAATTCGGACATGGTATTGCTGGGGCCCAATGAACGCGGTTCAATGTTTTCTGTAGGGCAATCTAGCAGTTTTTTTGCCAATTGCAGCTATTTGAGAGACATAAATTTTTTTAGGAGAGGGAAGGGGAGGGGGGAGATGGGGAGAGAGGGAGAGGGGGAGAGGGGGAGATTGGGAGATTGGGAGAGGGGGAGAGGGGGAGATTGGGAGAGGGGGAGATTGGGAGGGGGGGAGATTGGGAGATTGGGAGAGGGGGAGAGGGGGAGATTGGGAAAAATCTTCACGCTTGACTTCTTGGCTTAACATCCATCCGTTACATCCCGTAGATTGCTCGTTGCCGAAATTCCCAATTTTTTCCTGATTTGAGGTACGATCGCTACCAGTTTTGCAGAGGTCGAATTCCCAATGTCCCAAAACTTGACAGCCAGCTGGAATGACGCCCGCCAGGTTCCGAGTTGGCTCGGAGGCTGGAGTTTGTGCGGTTTATTGCTAATGGGATCGATCGCCTCTACTCCTGCTGCCGCACAGCTACCTACCTCGGAACAAGGTAACATTAATAGCCCGATCGCTCAAACAGGTGCGATCGTCCGCCCCGCAATCAAATTAGGCAGCCGCGGCGAGGCCGTGCTCGAACTCCAAGCTGCTCTTAAATTGTTGGGCTTTTACCCTGACACTGTAGACGGGATTTTCTCGCAAAGCACCGCTAGAGCTGTTTCTCAGTTCCAGGAAGCAGCAGGCCTCGCGGCCGACGGCATAGTCGGTCAAGATACTTGGAACCGGCTGTTTCCTGTGGATCCGAGTGCGATCGAAAACCCGATCGCCAAC
>NZ_JANMZH010000464.1:0-1546 GCF_031383065.1 Microcoleus sp. OTE_8_concoct_300
CCATTTGTGACAAGTTAAGAAAAAGTGCAAATTGTCAAGGGGTATAAAAAAGAAAGGTAAAATAGAATGAAACCTTTGTCAGGCAAGCATTTGAGCCATAATTGAACCAGTTATGACTAGCAAAAAACGCATCAACCGAGATCATGCAAAGAAAAAAAATCGTCCCCAAGTAGAAAATGAAGCGATCGCGAATTACCTGGAAGATTTATTAATTCCAGCAATGGCTGCCCAAAAAAGTTTTTATCGCCAACTAAATTTAAGAGATAGGATTCTGACACTACCATTAATGATGGCAGCAATATTAAGTCTCTTATGGCGAGACGTAGCAGGAGTAACAGAATTAACTAGATTATTAAATAGAGAAGGATTTTTATGGTGTGAGCCGTCTGAAATTAGTCAACAAGCATTATCGCAAAGATTTTTAACTTTCCCATCAATTTTATTTGAAAAAGTATTTAAAGAATTACTGCCTCATTTTCGTCAAAAATGGTTAACAAGAAAATCAAGACCACTACCAGATAGCGTACAATTTGCATTAAAAAACTTTGAAAATATCTGGATAGCTGACGGGTCAACATTAGAAGCATTATTTAAGAAGCTACAAAGTTTATCAGATGTGCCAATTGGTCAATTAGCCGGAAAAATGGGAGTAATCATAAACTTAGTAACTCATCTTCCCGAAGAAATTTGGTTTTGGACAAATCCGAAACAAGCAGATACTCATTGGGAAGAAGATTTACTAAAAACAGTTAAGCCAAAAACCTTGCTGTTATTGGATCGAGGCTTCTATCACTTCGCTTTTTGGCAAAAACTCATCGACCAACAAATTGGATTTATCACTCGAATCAAGAAAGGTGCATCTTATCAAGTAAAACGGGTATTAACAAATACCTATGATGTTAAAGACCAGATAATTCAGATAGGCGCAGGCACAAAAAAAACACCAGTTTTAACTATAAGATTAGTACAAATTCGCTCCAAAAATTCCTGGCGTTCTTATCTGACAAGTGTCCAAGAACCCAAAATACTGCCGCCTTATGTAGTGGCAGATTTATATCAAAGACGCTGGCGAATTGAATCGGCATTTTGTACAGTAAAGAGACTCCTAAATTTAAGTTATTTATGGACAGGTTCGGTCAATGGAATCCAGCTACAAATCTGGGGTACTTGGCTATTTTATGCGGTTTTAGTAGACTTGGGAGATGCCGTTGCGGATGAATTAGGAGTGCCCATTGAACGTGTTTCATTAGAAATGATTTATCGGGGGATGTATCATTTTTCTGTGGCCTATCAAAAAGGATTAGCTTCTGACCTAGTTAAGTATTTTGCCGAAGCGAAAAATCAAGATTTAGGGATTGTTAAGCGACAGCGAAAACCTCATATCAGGCTAATTATTTCTCCTTTCCCAGGAACTCAAAGAAGTCCCGAACAATTTTTTTTCAATAATGAATGAACAAATGGAGTCATATTTTAATTGGGATCTCGGTAAAAAATGAGTAAGATTACTCATTGACAACAGTGTTTTTAGCTTAACTTGTGAGTAATG
>NZ_JANMZH010000509.1:0-39195 GCF_031383065.1 Microcoleus sp. OTE_8_concoct_300
ATTGTTCCGGGTTTAACAGGAGTCAGCGTGTCGGACGGCGGACTTACAACGCAACTACAGGTATTGTGACTTGGACGGCGATCGCCTCCCTAGCCAGCGCAGCCAGCGCCAACAGAACCGTCAGTTTCGCCGGAACCGCCACCGGCATCATCGCCAACACTGCTAGCAGCACATCAACTAGCCCAGACCCCACTCCCGGCAACAACAACGGCAGCAGCCCGTCGGCGCGAGTCACCACCACTATCACCAATAGCGCCGATGTAGTTACCCTGAAAACCGGGCCCGCTACTGCGGTAGCCGGATCGAGTGTCACCTACACCATTCTCACGGAAAACAGAGGGCCCAATACCGCCACCAACATCACCGTTACAGACAGCATTGTTCCCGGTTTAACGGGCGTCACAGCATCCAACGGCGGTATTTACGACCCAGCCACAGGCATTGTCAGCTTTCCGCCCATTGCCAGCTTAGCTGACGGCGTGGCCGTCAGCCGGAGAGTCACATTCCCAGTCCCGGCGACCGGCACTCTCAGCAACACGGTAAGAAGTACCTCAACCACTAATGACCCGAATCCCGGCAACAATAACGGCAGCGAGCCCGGCGCAACTGTTGCCACCAGCATCGCCCCTGCCCCGACTCCGACTCCGACTCCCCCAACCGCCCCGACTCCGACTCCCCCAACCGCCCCGACTCCAACTCCCCCAACCCCACCGACTCCGACTCCCCCAACCCCACCGACTCCGACTCCCCCCAACCAACGGCCAGTAGCTAATAACGTCAACATCGAGGTCGCCCCCAGCAGCAGTGTCTTGATCGCAGGACTCGGCGGCACTGATCCCGACGGATCGATCGAATCCTTTACCATCAACACCGTCCCACCAGCAAAGGTCGGGCTGATATTTTTAGGCAATCCCGAGACCGGCGGCAAAATTTCACCGCCGTTGACAATCCTGACACCTGCTGAGATTAACCAATTATTTTTCCAATCCACAGCCAACTTTACAGCAGCAAATTTCACCTACAGCGCTACAGACAACCAGGGCGCTACCAGCCCCGCCACCGCTACTGTATCGGCGCTGCTGCCCCAGCCCAACCGACGGCCCGTAGCTAATAACGTCAACATCGAGATCGCCCCCAGCAGCAGTGTCTTGATCGCAGGACTCGGCGGCACTGATCCCGACGGATCGATCGAATCCTTCACCATCAACACCATCCCACCAGCAAAGGTCGGGCTGATATTTTTAGGCGATCCCGAGACTGGCGGCAGGATTGTCAGGGCAGGTCAAATTCTGACACCTGCTGACATTAACCAATTATTTTTCCAATCGACAGCCAACTTTACAACAGCAAATTTCACCTACAGCGCTACAGACAACCAGGGCGCTACCAGCCCCGCCAGCGCTACTGTCTCTGCCATTCCCTTTAACGAACCGATATCGACGCCAACACCAATACGACCAACACCACCAACACCACCAACACCACCAACACCCGCGCCAGAACCGGAACCAACACCCGCCCCGGAACCAACACCGACGCCTATATTCGGGCGAGTTCCCGAACCGAATACCGATTGCGGTTGCCAACCACTGCCCTTGCTGCCCCCCATAACATTTATCCAACCGCAGCGTTCCCAAATACTTAACTTCGACTCAAACGTCGCACAACTCATCGACATCCAAAACACGATAATCGGGACTGCAGGAAAGGATTCCTTAATAGGGAACGACAACGACATCGACTTGACTGGTAACGAGGGGGACCTGATTTTCGGCGACGCAGAGGCTGATGCCATTGCTAGCAACCAAGGTTCGGACACGGTTTACGCCGGTAAAGGCGCCGACATCGCCTACGGTGGCAAAGAATACGACTTGATTTGGGGTGACAAAGGCGTAGACACCCTAAACGGCGACAAGGGAGACGACTCTGTGTTCGGCGGTGTTCAAAACTCCTTAGCCAACGACCCCGACGGCTTCGATTTGCTGTTTGGAGGCGACGGCAATGACTTACTTAACGGCGAAGAACAAGACGATACTTTGGTCGGCGGCAACGGCCGGGATTTGGTGTTTGGAGGCAAAGGGGGCGATCGGATTTTTGGCGAAACAGACTCGGATACTCTCTACGGCAATCTAGGTTCTGATAGCATCCTCGGCGACTACGGCACTCAAGAAGGCAGTATAGTTGCCACCTCTTTCGGTGACTTAATTTTCGGCAACGGCAGCGGCGACATCATCGGCGGCAGCAAAGATAATGACAGCCTTTTTGCCGGCAAAGGTAACGACTTAGTTTACGGCGGCAAAGCGGGTGACCTGATTTGGGGCGAACTCGGTGCCGATACCATTGTCGGCGACAAGGGAGATGATTCGCTTTACGGCGGTTTGCCAAACCAGTTAGTGTCCGATGTGTTAGGCCGCGACTGGCTATTTGGGGGCGATGGGAATGACTTTCTCAATGGTGGTCAGAGTTCCGACTCTTTGAGTGGGGGTGAGGGTAAGGATATTGTTCGTGGCGGCAAGGATGACGATTTGGTACAGGGAGATGCTGGCGAGGACTTGATTTACGGCGACTTGGGCAGCGATAGTTTGTGCGGCGATGAGGGTAACGATACCATTAGTGGCGATCGCGAGGAAAATTCTCGAGGCGCTGTTGGTGTAGGCGGCCAGCAAGACTGCATCAACGGTGGCAGCGGCGATGACCTTTTATACGGCAATGAAGGCCAAGATACTCTTAACGGCGACTCGGGTAATGACACTATTTACGGAGGGAAAGATAGCGACATTCTCAATGGGGGTGCAGGGGATGACTGGCTGTTTGGCGACAGGGGAGACGATACTTTAATTGGGGGTATTGAGAGCGATCGTTTTGTGTTAAGCGCTAACAGCGGTATCGATACTGTGCTCAATTTTTCCGTAGGAACTGACAAGTTTGTCCTCGCTGACGGTTTGAGTTTCGAGGCCTTGCGAATCAACTCGACGGCGAACGGTACACTCCTGCAATTTGCTGCCACTGGGGAGGTTTTGGCTCAGGTTTTTGGGGCTAATAATACTATTACTGCTCTGGATTTTCTCAGTCTTGCTCGGTAAGATCAGACTCATATTATGTCCCATAAAATAGCCATTATCAGGTTGGGAGCGAGAACTTCAGTCCTCCAAAAACTCCCTCTGAATTCCTCACTACCAACTTGATATTGTGCTTTTTCGCTGGGACATAATATAACTTTCACCCGATCGTGTATAGCTCCATGCACACCACACTTTACGCTTGTTTGTTCAAAAAATCTAATCCTAAAAAAATAGCTGCGATGCTTCCTGCTACACAAATTTCTCGGTTTGCTATTTTTAACAAAACTTCGGTCAGTGGGACTAAAACTACTTCAATATCTTCTGTAATATCCAATTGTATCTCGCTGGCAAGCTTGACATTTTTAGCAAAGTATAGGTAAATACAATTGGTGTCTTTTACAGGGTTATCATATAAGGTTGCTAGTTCCAAAATTTCTTCAGCAACATATCCCGTTTCTTCTGCAAGTTCTCGGGTGGCCGCAGATTTGCCGCTTTCTTCAGCAGGATTGAAAGATCCGGCCGGCAGTTCCAGCAAAATCTCGCCTACTCCGTGCCTGTATTGGCGCACACATACAAGTTCTTGCTGCTCTGTCGTGGCAAATACTAGGGCGATATCGGGTCGGACATTAACAAAAAAGTCGTCTATAATTTGTCCGCTTGGCAATTCTATTTCATCTTGTCTAACCTGGCACCACTTGTTATTAATAACGAAGCGCGATCGCAATAATTTCCATTTAGCTAAATTTTTCATATCCCAATAATGCTAAACTTTCATCGTCATCCGAAGGCAAAATTTTCCCATCAATAATCTATTTCACATCAAAAAGTTCACCCAGCCGCCATGCCATACAAAAAATTACTCCCAAAATTTTGGGAAAACTTACAAAAATTGACTGTTAATTCTCTACCAGCGGGATTGTTTGCGATCGAGTCACTGAGTCTGAGTCTAGCAGTCGTCGCCGCAGTTGCAGCACTGCCCGCAACACTGGAACCAGCAAATGCTTCTACAGTCACAAGTTGGCAATTCGATCCGGCGACAAATCAGCTAGAAATTACTCTCCCAGAGGGAACAACTCCCACATATACTGTACTCAACCTGTCTCAGATTGCTGTGAATTTGCCCAATACTGAGATCGGAGTAGATGCAACTCAGCTATACCCGCAAGGCACTGTACGTTCTGTGGCGGTGAGTCAACTTCAACCCGGGACGGCGAGAATTATGGTGAATTTGGCTCCTGAAGCAGCTTTCAGGGCAGGGCAAGTTCAATTCCAAAGAATTGGGGTAGAAAATCGCTGGGTGTTGCGTCCATCGATCGAACTGACTCGCAGCATGAAAACTCCCGAAACTCAACGCCAGCCTTCAATACAAGTACCGCAAAACCAGCCGCCGACCGCTTCCAACTCATCAACTACTGCCACAAAGATCGATCGGTCTGAGCCTCCTAGTTCCCCGAATCCCGCTACAAATTCTTCGCAGCAGCCAACTCCAAACGACCAAATCCGGCCGATAACAGTGCCTTTAGCCAATCTTCGCCTTAACGAACGACGCCGGGTACAAACTGCTGCTGTACCCCGCCTAAATCCTCAAATAACGGCTGCTGCTGCACCCCAACAGCGGATGCTTACCTTTGGTGAACCACTTCCTCGCGGACGATCGAATGCTGCTTTGCAGGGGGAGGCTGGGGCGAATGTCTTGTTGCCGGCGGGCACGGAGCTTAGTTTGCTATACCCCGGTACTGAGGCTTTGCGCCTTGCCCGTGCGAAACCCAGCCGAGAGGAAGTGCTGCTGCTGCAAGGGGGAATTTTCGACAGTCGCGGTAATACGATCGTACCTGCTAATACGCCGGTCATCGGCCGATTTGAAACGACGAACCTCGGCAGTCGATTTGTTGTCGAAGCTATTAGTCTGAACGGCCGCAATATCCCTCTCTTCGCTCGGTCCCAACCCGTGGCAGGCCGCCGGCAACAGCCTTCCGATCGCAGTTTGCTCCGCAATAGTGGTATTGGCGGCTTAGCTTTGTTCTTGCTGAGCGGCTTTTCCGGCATCGGTTTGTTGGCTGGAGCGACGGCAGGTGCTGCTACAACTTACGTTGCTGCTCCTCAACCTGCTACGATTCAACCCGGCCAAATTTTGCAAGTTCAGTTAACCGAAGATTTGCCCCAGTTCGGTTTTTGAAGGAAGAAGTCCGAGGTTCGAGGGAAGACTTTCTTCTTCCCTCGAACCTCGGACTTCAAAATCTACTGAGAGCAGTTTTCCCTTGTTTGACACTCTCCGTCCTGGAAGGACGAAGATTCTTTAGAAGAAGAAAAGACTCCGTAGTCAATTCTTGGACCATACTCACTCAATAAAGTTTTCACCATTTAAATGGTCAAGTATTTATGCGATACAATGTCACCAGTTCAATAGCTAGACGAGAGTTTTCTGCATCACGGCGGTGTCAATTGCCTCTAGACTCTCCGGATTGCTCCATTGAGCTTACCTACATTTATGCTCACCCTAGAAGTTTCACCCCGTCTAGGATTCAAGACTGGAACCTCATACTTCTATTTCGTTGTATCGGTTCAGTAGCTAACTTTTTTGTTTTTTTGATTCGCTCCCCAAACTTTCGCGGTCTGCTGGAACCTCTAGAAGTGCAATGCACGAATCATGGGCTTCCCGATTTTCACGGTCAGGCTTGGATCTTTGCGTCTTGTTAACTATAAGAATTGTACCATTTGTAGGTACGAAAATAAAGCCGTCCTAGAAGGACGGGGTTTCTACCCAATTTTCTGATGAAATAAAGTAGGGACTGAGGCTAAGCCTCAGTCCCTACCCGAGCATCTGTACTTCAATCCACTGACAATCGTTATATCGGCGATTTAGAAATTTTGACCTTCAGCGGCTGGAGCTATCGAACCCGGTTGGTTGAGGAACAGGTTTTTAGCGCCGTCGTTTTGGTAGATACAGTTAATTTCCGGTTGAGCTTCCAGGGGGCCGGTGAAGCCAAAGGTGTTCATGCGATTTTTGCACTCCCGCACTTGGTCTTGGCTGATGAGTTTTCTTTGTTCAAGAATTGCCCAGTTATTAGTCCGCAAGACGCATCCGGGGCGCATACTCGGCTGCGAGATGTAGACGTTGAAGGGGTTGAGGGTGACGTAGAGGCGCATATCTGTCACCATCGCGCTTGCTCCAAACTGCACGCAAAGTTCTGGGTTCGGGGCGCTGCGATCGATAAATTCGCGGGATGCTACGTTCTCGGGGCTAATTGTAGCGGTGGAGCTAAAGGCAATGCCAATGCCAATTCCCAGAATAAAGACGGCTGTTAAAATCCCTAGGGTGGCGGAATTGAGGAAAGAGGGTTTGCCGGACTGAGGTTGACGCCGCGACTGTCCGCCAAATGAGCCGGAGTCTTCATCTCCCCGGGATGGGTCGCCGCTGAATCTTTCGTCGTTGTATGATTTAGGTTTGCGTTTCATATAAGGTTCCCTCAGTTCTGGAGACTCAACAGGTAGTAGTTTGTTATTTTTAACCGATCTCGCCTTTCTAATATTATGGCGCTAGGAAGGTGGTTGCTCCGGGCCCAGGACACCGCCTCTGGTTTTGGTGTGCGGTTCACAGCTCGCGATCGACCAGGGTACTGCCTTGTCTGAAGTTTCAGATTTCAATAAAATAACTGAAAGAGAGATAGTCTTGCACAGCGGAGCAATCCGGCTCAAGATTGTTGACAAATTTTAACATTTTACAAGTCAGGAGGTATAGATTAGTGTCTGTCGAAATTCTTCAAAAGTCTTCCACAGTCCGCAAGCTTGCACCGCGCTACCGCGTTCTGCTGCACAATGATGATTTCAATCCTATGGAGTACGTGGTGCAGACTTTGATGGCGACGGTACCGAGTCTGACTCAGCCACAGGCGGTGAATGTGATGATGGAAGCCCACACTAACGGATTGGGGCTGGTGATTGTTTGTGCTCTCGAACACGCTGAGTTTTACGCTGAAACGCTCAATAATCACGGATTGAGCAGCAGCATCGAACCTGACGATTAGAATCTGACGGCACTGCAACGGATTCGCCGAGCGCGTTTGTGAGTCATACCGTCAACCCTCATACCAAAAAGCCAAGGGTTAGGCCCTTGGCTTTTTGGTATATTTAATGCGGTAGATATGGAAACTTGAAGAGCATAGGTTTTTCGGAACGGCCGGAAGTGGTTCGGAGCTAGGTGAGCTCGATCGCCAATTTCAACTCTCCAATCTCAAATCTTTATCCGAGGAAATTTATGAGGAAATTAATAACGTCCTCCTCCGCCTCCTCCTCCTGCGCGACCAAATTTTCCAGGGCCGCCGCCCCGGTTGCCACCACCCCGGCCTTCATCTTCGCGGGGCTTAGCTTTGTTAACTTTGAGGTCGCGACCCATCCACTCTGCTCCGTCGAGAGCACTAATGGCTGCATCTTCTTCAGCATCTGTTGACATTTCTACAAAACCGAAGCCGCGGGGGCGACTGGTTTCTCTGTCGGTAGGTAGATGTACTCGCTTAACGGTTCCGTATTCGGCGAAGACGGTGGTGATGTCTTCTTGGGTAACTTGGTAGGATAAGTTACCGACGTATATCGACATGAGGAATAACTCCAAAATTTAGACAGTGCGAAGATTTCAGTTTCGGAGAGTTCCCTGCCGATACAGAAGGGCAAGTTTTTAGACAATTCTGTAGCAATGAACAAAGCCTGCAACTGAATCTGATTCACACTTGGTACTTTAGCATAGAATAGCGTCTTATGAGTAGGTTTCAGCAGTTAATTAAGTAGTTCTAATTAAACGTAAAACTTTTAGGGTTTTGAGCAACCTGGTTTCTCGGTGTAATGTTTTGTCAAGCTGGAAGCAGAGAAAGTTCTGGCGCGCCCTGTCACAGCAGGAAAGATACATCCACCTTGCCAAAGTTGGTAGTCAAAGCTAGGTTCACGTTTTCCAGGGCTTTGACTAACCACACCACCCCTTCTCGGGTAGAAAATTCGTAGTGACCAAACAAAATTGCCAACCGCTTTTCGAGGTAGGGCTTGACTTTGCCGCAAATTAGCACGATCTTTAGCAGCAAACCTGTGGTTTGGGTGGGACCGAGGTTGGAGATCAGGTCGATGAAGACAAAGTGGTTGGGGCGCCCAGGACTCTCTACTACTAAAAAGTTTAATAACTGGCTGCAAGTTCTGATCATTAAAAATTCGTTGAACTTCTGAGCATCGTTGTGGGGAAAGGTCTTTTGTAGTTGCTTATACAATTTTTCATTAAATAGGCGTTTGCCGTAGCGATCGTCGGTGATAGAAGAAATCAGATATTCGTACAAGTCGTCTTTAAAGGAGCGGTAGGACCCTCCTGTGCTGGCGTTCGCCGTGAAGCGGTCGGCTAGCTGTCTGTAGGTATCGGCTCCTTCTACTTTTCCGACAAATTGCTTGAGGGCAAAGAACAGTTCCGGGTCGGTCAACAGCGTCGGGTTTTGTATATTTTGTATACTCCGGTTGAAAGTAATTGAGGTTTCCCGGCGAGCTGTTTGGGCTTTTCTTACTTGGTGAGCGACGTATTGCGAGAGGTTGACTTCAAATTGCTGCTGCTTTTGAGCTTGGATTTTTTTAATGATTTTCTGCTGATCGTAGGTGCTGTCGTCGCTGAGGAGGCAGTGTTTGTAGAGGTAAGGGTAGCGGGGAATTAAGGTTCCCAGGGCAAGGGTAGCTGGGGTTTTGCTGTTGCTGCTATCTTCATTGCTGTGATTTATGACTTTGGCTAAGCGTTGCAGGGTGAGGTACTGTTCGCTTTCAGTAAATTGATTTACTAATTTGGGGAGGGCGGCTCGCCCCCGCGCTCGATTGTATCCCACTAGTATTTTGGGCGGTTCTTCAAACACAGCGATCAATTCAGGGATGGCTGCTTGCTTGTTGGGGTAAGTTTGCCAGCGGTTGATCAGGATGTGGCAGCAGCGGTTGAGGATGTACTTGAATTCTTGTTGGGCGTTTTCTGAGGCTGCTATTTTTTCAATTGCGTCGGCGACGGAGCGATCGGGATATCCGCTACCCTCGATAAACAAAGTGCGAAAGCGGCTGATGAGTTCGGCCGGCTGCTCTACTTGTACCAACTCTAGCCAGTGGTTGTAAAGTAGCTGTTCTTGTTCCTGGCTTTGTCTGTTGTAGTCGTTCACTGTGGATTAACCCTCCGAGGCTGGGGCAGGAGCTTTCAGCGCTCTTAGCTTAATAAATTGGCTCTTGAAGTGCAACTATTGAGTCAACCGAGCTTTTCGCCGGATGAGGCTTAGGGGTAGAAGCTCTCAGTACCTTAAGCCGCTCAATTTTTTTGCTTACTTAAACTATTTACCAATACCAGCATGACATAAATTGTTGGTAATTAGCAAGGCCTTAAATCACTATAGACTTTGTAAAGTATTGGTAAAGATTGTGGGTGGGTCGGGATAATTTCTTGGTTGGCTGACAATTTAGTATTAGGATTGTCAAGGTCAATCCTGGTCAGTAGCCCCCTGTCAGTTAAATTTGAGGTCGGGGAAGGTAGGATTAGCTGTGAAAATAATTATTTGAAATGTGAGTGCTGGTTATGGTTTGTCGCGTAAGTATCGCCCAACTTGCTGAAATTTTAACTGTACCTTTGCCTGCTGTGCCTGAGGGCGTTTTGACAGCTTTAGGGACAGGTATTGCCACAGATACGCGCACTCTTGAGGGGGGCGAAGTATTTTTGGCGCTGCGGGGAGAAAATTTTGACGGGCATCAATTTCTGGCAAAAGCCAGGGATTTGGGGGCGATTGCGGCGATAGTCGATCGAGATTGGCAAGAGGAATTGCCTAATTTTCCGCTGTTGCGCGTTGACGATACTTTAAAAGCTTACCAGTCGATCGCAGCCTGGTGGCGCGCCCAATTCAGTATACCTATAGTTGCTGTTACTGGTTCGGTCGGTAAAACTACTGTTAAAGAATTAATTTCGGCGGTTTTGTCAACCAGGGGAAATGTTCTTAAAACTCAATATAACTACAACAATGAAATTGGAGTCCCAAAAACTCTGTTGGAGCTTTCGTCGTCACACAATTATGCTGTAATTGAGATGGGGATGCGGGGCATGGGTGAAATTGCGCTGCTGTCGCAAATAGCGCGGCCGAGTATTGCCGTGATTACTAATGTAGGAACGGCGCATATTGGGCGATTGGGTTCCGAAGAGGCGATCGCCGTTGCTAAGTGCGAGTTGTTAGCAGAAATGCCTGCTGAGAGTATTGCTATTCTCAATCAGGATCATGATAAATTAATTGCAAGTGCCGCGAAAGTTTGGCAGGGAAAAACTTTAACTTACGGGTTAGAAGGTGGGGATTTGTGCGGGGAATTACTAAATAATGATACAATACTTCTAGATGGTATGGAGTTGCCACTGCCATTACCGGGGCGTCACAATGCTGTGAATTATTTGGCAGCTTTAGCCGTAGGAAAAGTTTTAAGTATTGATTGGGAAGTTTTAAAGCAAGGTTTGTCTGTGCAGTTACCGGATGGACGGGCGCGCCGCTACGATTTGCCGCAGGATATTGTGATTCTGGATGAGACTTACAATGCTGGTTTGGAGTCGATGTTGGCGGGGCTGAGACTGTTAGCAGATACTCCGGGAAAGCGCCGGATTGCGGTGTTGGGAACGATGAAGGAATTGGGCGACAGGGCGATCGAATTTCACCGACAAGTGGGAAGGGCGGCGCGAGATTTGCATCTGGATGCTTTGTTTGTTTTTGCTGATTTTGAGGAAGCGGCGGCGATGGCTACAGGTGCGGCGGGTTTGCCTTTTGTACAGGTAGAAGATATTGCGAGGGAGAATTCCCGGGAAGATTTAGCAAGGCATTTAATCGAGTTTGTCACACCGGGCGATCGTATTTTATTTAAGGCATCTCATTCGGTGGAGTTAAATCGAGTTGTGGAGAAGTTTCGCGCTGATTGGGCTGGGGAATAATATCATGTCTGCCTCAAGAATTATAATTAAGTTCCTAGGGATGACGAAAGTCTTCATAAAACTCGCTCGGACTGAAGTCCTCGCTACAAACCTATGTTTGACACCACGATATGATATTATCTCCAAAGTGCGCCCGTTCACTCCCCTGACTGAATTTGACTCCTCACCCACTCCCGGAACAAGCGAATTAAAGCATTTTCTTTTGTAGTCCTCCTCAATTCCAAAAAGCGCAGCATCTCAACTTGCGACAAAAAAGGGAAAGTCGGAGACACATCTCTTTCTGTATATTCCTGTGCTTCCAACTGATAAATTATTAAACGATTTCCGTCGTAGCGCCAAACTTCCGGTACGCCTAAACTTGCATATAAAGAAAGTCGATCGATCGAACTGCTAGTCACGTCAATTTCCACCACTAAATCTGGTGGCGGATCTTGATTGAGATCGATTTGTTGTTTGTCCCAAACCACATCCTCATTTTCGATATAATAGCACTGATCCGGTTCCAAACCGCGAGCCAAATCCTCGCGCCTGCAAGTTAGAGAACCCAAACTCCGAATTTCGATGTTTAATTCTTCACTCACACTTTCCACAAAACGGCCTAAAATTTTCTTACTACCTTCATGGGGTGCTGATGGAGTCATAATTTCTAAATTTCCGCGATCGTAAGTCAAACGAATTCCAGGCTGTTCGGCGAGTTCGTTTACTAGAGATTCATAAGTCTGCCAACTAATGTTTTTCAGCAGAAATCCGGCTTGTGGGGTTTGAGTCAGGGTGGCTGTCATGTCTACCTGCCTGGGTTTTAAATTATTGATTGTATCTTAGCAAACATTATATTGATTGACGGGCGATCGCCCTCCCTCACTCTCCTGGCTGAATTTTACTCCTCACCCACTCCCGGAACAACCGCAGCAAAGCCTTTTCTTTTGTAGTCTTTTTCAGTTCCAAAAACCTGAGCATTTCAGACTTCAACAGAAAAGGAAAGGTTGGAGAAACCTCGGACTCTGCGTATTCATTGCCTTCTAACTGATAGATGATTAAACGTTTCCCATCGTAGCGCCAAACTTCAGGTACGCCCAAACTTGCGTAAAGTTCTAGACGATCGATCGAACTGCTGGTAATGTCAATTTCAATAGCTAAATCTGGTGGTGGATCTTCATTGAGATCGATTTGTTCTTTATTCCAGACAACATCTTCATTCTGAATGTAGTAACATTTATCAGGTTCTAACCCTCGTGCCAAATCTTGGCGCTTGCAGGTTAGTGAACCCAGGCTGCAAATGTCAACATTTAATTCATCAGTTAGAACTTCAACAAAATTTCCTAATAGTTCTCCCGACTTTTCATGGGGTGCTGATGGAGTCATAATTTCTAAATTTCCGCGATCGTAAGTCAGGCGAATTCCTCCCTGTTGGGTTAACTCATTCAGCAGGGATTCGTAAGTTTTCCAGCTAATGTTTGTCAGCAGAATTCCGCTACTTTGACTCGGGATCAGGGTGGCTGTCATGGCTACCTGTCTGGGTTGGAGATTATCGATCGTATTTTAACAAAAATTATTTTTATGGACGCGCGATCGCCCTTTTAAAGAGACTTTTGAAGGGAGCATCTCTTTTGGAGAGTGAAAAGCATTTTTTAGGAGTGCCAGCCTCCCGCACAGCACAGGTTGTATATCTCGCTTCGAGATATCATATCAAATCCGTTAGCATCGTCCTGTATTCATCTCTCTGTTCTGGAGACTCTGCGTTCTCTGCGTACTCTGCGGTTTAATCATTCCAATGCAACCGGACATGATATCACAGCGAACACGGAGTGTGAAAATAAAATTGGGATACTCCCATTAACCAATGTTAAAAACTAGATTTTTATAGTTTTTAACATTGGTGATTGAGTGGGACGAATCGATTCGTCCCACTCAATACATTACTTGGCGGCTTGACGCTCTTTCGCTTCCTTGATCACTTCTTCCGCGATGTTGCTCGGACAAGGAGCATAGTGCGAGAAGGACATAGAAAACTGGCCGCGCCCAGATGTCATAGTACGCAAATCGCTAATGTAACCAAACATTTCGCTCAACGGCACATCTGCCTTGATCCGTGCTCCTGTCTGGCTTGTCTCCTGAGATTTCATCATCCCCCGGCGGCGGTTGAGGTCGCCGATCACATCGCCCATGTAATCATCTGGAGTGAATACATCGACATTCATAATCGGTTCGAGCAACTGAGGCCCGGCTTTAGGCAGAGACTGCCGATAGGCCGCTTTGGCAGCAATTTCAAAGGCCATTGCTGACGAGTCAACGGGGTGGAAACCGCCTTCTAGTAGGGTGAATTTCAAGTCTAGGCAGGGGAATCCGGCCAAGACGCCTTTGTCGATGCAGCTTTCAAAGCCTTTTTCGACCGCTGGCCAATATTCTCTCGGCACGCTACCACCGGTCACTTTTGACTCAAACTGGAAGCCAGTTCCAGGCTCACCAGGCTCGATCACATAGCCGATTTTGGCAAATTGACCTGAACCACCTGATTGCTTCTTGTGGGTGTATTCGTCTTCGAGGCGCTTGGTAATCGACTCGCGGTAGGCTACCTGTGGTTCGCCGACTTCTACTTCGATGCCGTGGGTGCGCTTGAGAATGTCTACTTTGATGTCGAGGTGTAACTCGCCCATCCCCTTGAGAATCGTTTCGCCACTTTCTTGATCCGTCACCATGTGGAAGGATGGGTCTTCTTGCACCATCTTGGTGAGGGCTGCTCCCATTTTTTCTTCGCCGCCTTTTTGTTTCGGCTTGACCGAAATCGAAATAACGGGATCGGGGAATACCATCGGCTCTAGGGTGGCGGGATTTTTGGGGTCGCAGATGGTGTGTCCGGTGCGGACGTTTTTCATGCCGACGATCGCCACAATGTCGCCTGCTTGGGCCGATTCAATTTCTTCGCGAGAGTTGGCGTGCATTTCCACCAAACGGCTGACGCGCTCGGTTTTGCCCGTGGCGGTGTTGAGTATGGTGTCGCCCTTGGAGAGAGTACCGGAGTACAGGCGCGTGAAGGTTAGAGCACCGTAGCGATCGTCCATGATCTTAAACGCCAGTGCCCGCAATGGCTTTTTGGGATCGACGATCGCAAACTCGCCAGTTTCATGCCCATCGAGATCGACTTCTGGCTGTGGTGTGACTTCCATCGGGTTTGGCAGGTAGTCAACTACGGCATCCAGAACCAACTGCACGCCTTTGTTTTTAAACGATGAGCCGCAGTAGGTGGGGAAAAATGCCCGATCGCGAGTACCTTTGCGAATGCAGCGCTTGAGGTCGTCGAGGCTCGGCTCGTTGCCGTCGAGATACTGTTCCATCACTGCGTCGTCTTGCTCGACGGCCAGTTCGATCAACTTTTCGCGCCAAGTTTCGACATCATCGACCATATCGGCCGGGACATCTTTAATTGTATAGTTCATCGGATCGCCGGAGTCATCCCAGATCCAGGCTTTGCGAGTCAGCAAATCGACTACGCCGCAAAACTTTTCTTCTATGCCGATCGGCAATACCATTACCATCGGTTTAGCGCCGAGGATTTTATCGACTTGCTCGACAACGCGGTAAAAATCTGCACCGGTGCGATCGAGCTTATTGATGTAGATGACGCGAGCGACTTTGGAATCGTTAGCGTAGCGCCAGTTGGTTTCAGATTGCGGTTCAACTCCACCCGAACCGCAGAACACACCAATGCCACCATCAAGAACCTTCAAAGAACGGTAAACCTCGATCGTGAAATCGACGTGTCCGGGAGTATCGATGATGTTGAGCTGATGGTCGTTCCAGAAGCAGGTGGTAGCAGCGGACTGAATCGTAATCCCGCGCTCTTGCTCCTGTTCCATGAAGTCAGTCGTCGCCGCGCCTTCGTGTACTTCACCGATTTTGTGGATTTTACCCGTCAGTTTCAGGATTCTTTCAGTTGTGGTGGTCTTGCCAGCATCTACGTGGGCGAAGATGCCGATATTTCGATAACGAGTGAGATCTTTCATAAAAAAATTCGGGAAGTGGGAAACGAGCGTGGCTTTAGCCCGCTCGTAGGAAACGGCTCGGGGATTTCAATCAAGAGTGAATCTTTCCATTACACGAGGATTGCGTGAACTACCAGACGCCGACCGTCTAAGCGGTACAGCGCTGGCTTCCTGATTCAACGGGGATAGCGTCCAACAAAACCGAAGTTTTACCTCTTCGACTTACATCCCCTCCACAGGCAGAAGCGCTAGTTCCTAACGCCAGAATCCGCAAGGCTTCATTTCTGATGTTGATCGCCGCATTTACATCACGGTCATGATGAGTACCACAATGCTTACAAGTCCATGCCCTAACATCAAGAGTGAGATGCTCAACTTGATTTAGGCAGACATGACAAGTTTTTGAGCTAGGAAACCATCGATCAATCTCAATGTATTGTTTACCTTCACTTTCAGCCTTGTACTTAAGCATTGTGCAAAACATACCCCAGCCAACATCGCTAATCGCCTTGGCTAAGTTATGATTCTTGACCATACCTTTGATGTTGAGATTCTCTACTGCAATAACTTGGTTTTCGTTGACTATCTTGCGGGATAGTTTCTGTAGAAAATCTTCACGACATCTGGCAATTTTGGAGTGAACTTTTGCCACTGCCCACTTTGCCTTTTTACGGTTTTTACTGCCTTTCTTTTTGCGAGAAAGCTTTTGCTGTTTGCGTTTTAGATTGCGCTGACACTTGACAAAGAATTTAGGATTAGTGAACTTAGATCCATCACTGGTAATCGCAAAATGAGTTAATCCCACATCAATGCCAACAGCTTTATCAACTGGTACTGATTGAGGGTTAGCCTTGCCATCGTCAATCAAGAGGGATACAAAGTATTTCCCATCAGAATTGCGCGATACAGTAACAGTTTTAATATCACCTTCAAAATCACGATGACGCTTACAATGAACCAACCCGATCTTAGGCAGATTGATATAGTCACCGTCAAATTTGACCTTTTGGGGATAACTAATCGACTGCCGACTATGTTTTGATTTGAACTTAGGCAACATTGCCTTTTTATCAAAAAAGTTCTTGTAGGCAGTGGATAAATTCAATGCGACTACTTGTAAACATTGAGAATATGGTTCTTTCAACCATTCATATTCTTTCTTGAGAGCAGGAAGTAAGCCTTGTATGTAGCCTCTGGACAATCCTTTACCAGTATTTTTATAGGTTTCTTGACACAAGTTTAGAGCATAGTTCCAGAACCATCTCGCACAGCCAAAAGACTTGGCAAGCAAGTTTTCTTGCTCATTTGTGGGATAGATTCTGTACTTGTATGCTTTATACATTTATCAAGAGTGTCGAATACTGATAAGATTATAACAGATAGAATTGATATTGATTCGCTATCGCTCAATTTACTTTCTGGCTGCGCTTTCATCCCGTCCCTCATCCTTGTAAACGGATAGAGTGCGGGACTTCCCGTTCGCGTTAGTTAAATGCGACGAACCGTCGGTCACCCGTCGGCCACTACCTGCAAGCGTGACAAGCGAGGAATCAATGTTGCCTGGGGCCGGCGAGTACAGGTTGGATTTCATTTTCCCTGTTTCTGGCCGCACTACCTTAATTTTGACACTTCCCCGTCATTCCTGCGAAGGATTTTTAGTTCGATCGGTACGGGAATCCTTAAAATCGATAAAAATCACCCACACCCAGGCAAAAATTCTCTCAGAAAATAGGTTGGGTTGAGGTACTCAACGAACAATTGACACTCCCCGGTCTAAAGACGCGGGGATTCTTAAGGACAAACTTTGGGGATGAATCCCGCCAAAGTTTAATTCTTAAAGGGTTCGTCAGCAGCCCACTACCCACTCGCTTAATAATTAAGTCTGTGGCTACTTTTGATTTCCGAATGATGTTCCCTGCACCGTTAGTATCTGCATTGATCAACAATCCATTGCTAGAACGGTACAATCCTCTTTTGATTCTTTGGCCCGATGGCTGCCAATTGTCGGGTTTTTCACCGACTTTCACTGGCAGAAAATCTCGGTCTAAAAAACTCGATTTTGATGTGTAAGATTCATCTTGATATACAAATCGCCATCCCCTTAAGTCGCATTCTTGCTGCAATCTTTCCTTGACTTTAGCGGTAGGAATTTGAACAAAACTCTGATTGGTCTTACCTCCCATATTAACTTCTTGCTTTTGTCCTTTATTCCAGCCAAAAACTATGACGTTAATTTGGTTATTTTTGCAATAATTTACGATAGTTCTGACAGCTTTATTAACCGCATCCCTCATTCTGCGGGCGCGAGTCTCCGATAACTGTTGCAGTCTTTTTGACGAAAAGCCTTGAGGTAATTTATGTCGGGCGTGTTCAGATTGAAGAAAAGCTTTTCGTTTGTTAAACCATTGATTCCAAGACTTCAACTTATGACCATCAATAATGAAAGGATTGGCATTGCTAGAGACACAGGTTAACCAATTGTTGATGCCATGATCGATGCCCAAAACTCCTGTTACTTCGAGACTGCAACTTGGAGCCTGTTCAGTTAGACTTTCGTGGACATACTCAATCCAGACCTGACCGTTTCTAGGGATCAGCCTAAGTTCTTTGAGCTGGCAATCTTTTAACCTTTCTGGCAATGGAACCCAGAGAGCATCTGTCCCAAAGTGTCCTTTCCCTTTGGTTCCCAGAGGTAGCCTCACTCGATTGCCAACTATTTTTAAGGCTTGCCCTGGATAGGAGACTTGGTACATAGCGCCTTTTGCTCTATATTTAGGCAGCCTCGGTTTTTGATTAATCTCTCCTTTTTTGGCTAACCTTTCCAAGGCTCGAAAAGAGCTAAAAGATTCGGCAACAGATTTAAGGGATTGTTGAGCTACCTGAGAATAGAGTAAACCGTAATTCTCGTTGGTTTTAGTGATTTTGTACAAGTCAAGATATTTGACAGCACTTTTATCCTTAAAGTATCGTTGGCGACTTTCGTAAGTGCCAACATTAAACAGATTGTTCGACCATCTCAGTAGTTGCTCAACAATGGTTTTGTGGAGTCCCTTTAAATGCCAAATATCTTTTTGTACTGCATACATTTGATTTCACCTCCTTTGATTTATTTTACCGCATCTGGCAATCTTGATAGTAGGCAGGATAAATCCTGCAACGCCCTTTCATCCCTGGGCTAAAGCCACAGGGTTTTCAGGGTATTCTTTATAAAACTTATACATGAGGCAAGCGAAACCGGGTTTTTTTACGAAAAGACGCGCTGTGAGTTGTCAGAAACCGGGTTTTTAACCCTCATATTTGCTTAAAACCTTCAATCTCCGTTAAAAAACCCAGTTTCTCGGTAGGCAAGCGGGTAAGTCCTGCTATAAAAAGTTGGTGTGTGCCTCCCAAACTATCTAAGTCAAAATCGACCCACTCATCATCCGCTGATATCTCCGCTCCAATTCATCCCGCACCACCGGCCACTGATTCAAACTTTCATCATTCTCAATTACCATTTGAGCCGCCGCCCTCGCCAACTCCAAAACCTCCTGATCCTCCACCAAACTGGCCAAAGCAAAATCCGGCAAACCCGACTGCCGAGTTCCCAAAACCTGACCAGGCCCGCGCAATCTCATGTCCATTTCCGCAATAAAAAAGCCATCTTGAGATTGTTCTAAAACCTTCATTCTCTGCATAGCTTCCGCCGTTTTGGAACCGGGCATTAACAAACAATAAGAACGGTTGCTGCCCCGACCGACTCTACCCCGCAACTGGTGCAGTTGCGACAGTCCAAAACGCTCAGAATTTTCAATCAACATTACCGTGGCATTCGGCACGTCTACTCCCACTTCGACCACAGTAGTAGATACTAAAATATCAGTTTCTTTGTATCGAAACTTTGTAATTGCCTCATCTTTGTCAGCACTGCTCATCCTGCCGTGGAGCAAACCCACCTTAAACTCAGGAAATACGCTTTTTTGCAGTTTCTCTTGTTCCTCAATTGCCGATCGCACGTCCAACTTTTCCGACTCCTCCACCAGCGGCAGCACCACATAAACTTGACGCCCGCTCGCCACTTCCCGCCGAATCAAATCGTAAGCTTGGCTGCGTTCTTTGGCAGACAGTACAGTGGTTTGAATAGCCTGCCTACCGGGGGGGAGTTCATCAATTTGACTCACATCTAAATCCCCGTGCAGCGTCAGCGCCAGTGTCCGGGGAATGGGAGTTGCCGTCATCGTCAGAACGTGGGGAGCTTCGCCTTTTTGCTGCAATTTAGCGCGCTGCTGCACACCGAATCTGTGCTGTTCGTCAATTACCGCCAAACCCAATTTATGGAAATTCACCGTATCTTGAATCAGGGCGTGAGTTCCCACTAAAACAGGCAATTCTCCGGTTTCTAACTGGCTGTGAATTTCGCGGCGCTTTGCTACTTTTGTGGAACCAGTTAACAGTTCGACAGACAAGTGCATCAAGTTAAACCAACCTACCAATTTGCGGTAGTGCTGTTCTGCTAAAACTTCTGTGGGCGCCATTAAAGCGGCTTGATAGCCGGATTGAATTGCTGCTAGCATTGCCACGACGGCTACTACAGTTTTGCCAGCACCGACATCGCCTTGCACTAATCTGTTCATCGGTTGCGACGAAGCTAAATCGTTGAGGATGTCGTTAATTACTCTTTCCTGAGCATTAGTCAACGCAAAAGGCAAGATTTCATAAAAATGTTCGATCAATTTGCCACTAGGAAGGATGACTGCACTAGCTTGAGCTTTCCTTTGGGTTTGGCGGCGCTTTAAAAGTCCTAATTGCAGGTAGAAAAATTCGTCAAAAACTAAGCGGCGGCGGGCGGCGGCCAAACAATCTCGATCGAGGGGAAAGTGAATATTAGTCACGGCATCGGCTAAACCCATTAAACCGTAACGCTCGCGCAAATCCTCTGGTAGGGATTCTGGCAACATTTTCGCCGCCGGCATTGCAGCCAAAATCGATCGCCTCACCGAACCAGCATCCACCCCCTCCGTCAGCGGATAAACTGGTATCAGGCGGCCGACTTTCATTGATTCGATCGCACCGCCGGAGTCGTCTAATACTTCTAACTCAGGATTTTCTAAAGTAATTCCATATTTACCCTGCTTCACCAACCCCGAAGCTGCCAGCACCGCACCAGTACAATACTCGCGCTTTTTGAATTCTTGCCAACCGCGATTACTGTAGCGAGGGCCTGCAAAAAAACGACTGATTTTTATTTCTCCGGTGCGGTCTTTTAAAACTACTTCTAATATGGTTAACTTCTTATTTTTCGGACTAGAAAAGCAATTACAGCGCTTTACTTCGGCGATCAAAGTGACAGTTTCCCCAGCTACCAGCTCGCGAATTTGTACTTGCTTTGCATAGTCGATGTGGTTGCGCGGATAGTAGTAAAGCAAGTCGTATACAGTGTATAAACCAAGTTTGACCAAGCGGTTGCCGTTGGCGGGGCCGATGCCGGTGACGCGGGTTAACTGTTGGTCAAGAGTCAGGCCCGGCGGTGGGGCTGCTGAGTTCAGGGGTGCAGTTCGGGGAACGGGAACTGCTGGGGCGGTTGCTAAGTCCGGGTTTGCGGGTCTGACTTGTCGTGCAAGTTCAAGCTGGTGGTGAGTTTCTTGTTCCCAAACTTGCTCCATGTGCCTCAGAAAACTGACCGTAATGGCGATCGAATGCTGGCGCTGTTCGAGATCCTTCTGAGGGTAGATGTCAAATTCAGCGGCTAGTTGTCTAGCTCGATCGCGCGAAGAAGCCGCCACAGCAACTGCAAGCTGTCTCAAACTGAGCCCCAGAAACTCGCTGAAGCGGTATTGACTGCCTTGGATGTCGTTAAATCCGCGATCGGCTTCTACGGAAAGAGCTTTTTGCAATCGCTGCCATTCGGGTTGATTATTAGTCATCAGTCATTAGTAATTAGTCATCAGTCATCAGTCATCAGTCATTAGTCATTAGTCATTAGTCATTAGTCATTAGTTATTAATCATAGCTCAATAATTCCTGACAACTGACAACTGACAACTGACAACTGTCAACTGACTAATCTTCAAACCAACTCGATCGCCAAGCCGACTCAGCCTCCACCACAGCGAGTTCCCGCTGCTTTTTCTGGTAATCGCGGCCGAGCGAGTTCAACCTTACAGAAAGGTTGCGAATTTGCTGGCGCCAAGCCGAGGTTCCCGCATCAGCAAACTCTATTTCCGACAGCCGGAGTTTAACCGCTGTAATGTGCAGCGCCCTACTAGCCAATGTTTCTGACAAGTTTCGCGATGCTGATGGGGCATCGGTTTCAATGATTAAGTTTAATAAGTTAGGCGGTCCGGCCACGCTGTCCCCGGAAGATTCAGCACCAGAAGCAGCTTCTAGAACAGGTTCTGGCAATTGACTGGGCAAGATTCCCGACTGTTGCAGCAAGCGGTTGGTATCGCGAGAAAGCAGCTTGATAATATGGGCGATCGACTTTTCAATACTATTTTGCCAGCGCGCCAAACTTTCGGGGGAATTGGTTTTTGGCACCTGGTAATTTGCCACTGAAAATAGATAGTTAGTCGCGGAAAGTTCTTTTTTTTCCTTTTCGTCTTCTTGGTCTTTTTCGTCTTTTTCGTCTTCCTCGTCTTTTTCGTCTTCCTCTTCTTCCTCTTCTTCCTCTTCTTCCTCTTCTTCCTCTTCTTCCTCTTCTTCCTCTTCCTCTTCCTCTTCTTCTGCCTCTGAGTCAGTCACCAGCGATCGCAATTTTTCCTCCGACGCCGCAGCCAAACGCCTTACAGACTGCTGCATTTTTTGCCGCCCGTCGAAGGACAACTTGAGAAACGACTCCGGTACTGCTTGAGTGCAAAGGTGATAGCAAGCCAAAATTAACTGCTGCCGCACCGCTTGCCCCAACGCCGTTAAATAACCCTCGTAGGTACTCTGAAACTCCAAACTCAAGGCTGCTAAAGCCTCTTCGAGTCCTGCCAAATCTTGCTCTATTCGCTCTCTTGCTCGCACC
This sequence comes from Microcoleus sp. OTE_8_concoct_300, assembly GCF_031383065.1. Classification (NCBI taxonomy): domain Bacteria; kingdom Bacillati; phylum Cyanobacteriota; class Cyanophyceae; order Oscillatoriales; family Microcoleaceae; genus Microcoleus; species Microcoleus sp. OTE_8_concoct_300. The sequence goes on from NZ_JANMZH010000509.1 coordinate 21,982, forward strand.
ATATCTCTCGTATAAAATTAAAATAGGACGCGGGCGAAAAAATTAGGTTTCTGCCACAAATTGTCTGAGTCTCCATTTTATTCTGGTTAGAAACGGGGTGTTTGTTACGCAGTGCAGGAGTCCTGTAAAAATTAAAAATTAAAAATGTTAAAAATCAAGTTTTCACATTTTTAATTTTTAATTTCCCATCTTAATTTATTTAAGATTCTTTAACACCCATTTGGGCTGCCACTTCCTCAGCAAAGTTAGCTTCTACCTTCTCAATGCCTTCGCCTAAGACAAAACGCACGAATCGACGCACTTGGACATTTTCTCCAATTTGGGCGATCGTTTGTTTCACCAACTCTTCCACCGAGATATTCTGATCTTTAATAAAAGGCTGATCCATCAAAGATAACTCTTTCATGCGCTTCTCAATCCGCCCTTGAACAATCTTTTCTTTGATGTTGTCCGGCTTGTTGCCCAAGTCATCTTTGCCCATTTCAATTGCCTTTTCTCTTTCGACAATTTCGGCGGGGATATCTTCAACTTTCACGTATTCCACATTCGGGCAAGCTGCAATTTGCATCGCAATATCCCGCACCAACTTTTGGAATTCTTCGCGACGTGCCACAAAATCTGTTTCGCAGTTAACTTCCACCAGCACTCCCACGCGGCCGCCGGTGTGAATGTAGCTGCCTACTATACCTTCTGAGGCAACTCGTCCACCTTTTTTACCTGCCGAAGCCAGACCTTTTTTCCGCAGCCACTCAATGGATGTTTCGATATTGCCATCGTTTTCAACGAGGGCTTTTTTGCAGTCCATCATGCCCGCGCCAGTTTTTTCGCGCAGTTCTTTAACAAGTTTTGCAGATATGTCCGCCATCTTCTTTAAGTTCCCAATCAAAATTAGTTATTAGTCATTAATCATTAGTCATCAGTCATTAGTCATCAGTCATTAGTCACTAATCTTAATGTTAATGATTAGACAAGAGTGAAGAAATACCCAGTCTACCTTAGGGCGGACTTTCTAGGTCTAGCGCCACAATAAATTCTGGGGCTGGCACAATGAATGCTTTTGCCAGAACTCTACTAATGACTTAGACTCGTGCCATGTACAATTAAAAATTAAAAATATCCAACTAAAAATAATTATTATTTTTAATTTTCAATCTTTAATTTTTAATTTCCTGGTGTCAGAGACCGAGGGCAATACTAGCTCTCGGTTTCTTCCCCTTCAGCGTCTGCGTCGTCGGGATCTACATAATTGGGGTCATCCAATTCTTCGATTTCGACATCATATTCAGCGCCTTCGTAGCCACCCTCGTAGTCGTAGTCTTCCTCAGAGTCGCCGCCCTGCTGACCGTGACGACCTTCGTAGATGGCATCAGCCAACTTGCCGACAATCAGCTTGATCGATCGAATAGCATCGTCGTTCGCCGGAATCGCAATGTCCACCAAATCCGGGTCGCAGTTGGTGTCCAACAGAGAGACGATCGGAATTCCCAACTTTTGGCATTCCAACACCGCATTATACTCGCGGCGTTGGTCTACCAGCACCACTCCGTCGGGAATCTTGCGCATAGATTTAATCCCGCCCAGATATTTCTGGAGTTTGGCCATTTCTCGGCGCAGCACCGAAGCTTCTTTTTTCGGCAGCAAATCGAGGGCGCCGATTTCCTCGCGGCGCTCCAAATCCTTGAGGCGCTCCACCCGGGACTTAATTGTCGTCCAGTTGGTGAGCATTCCCCCCAGCCAGCGCTGGTTGACGTAATAAGCACCGCAGCGTTGAGCTTCTTGGGCTACAATCCCGGCAGCTTGGCGCTTCGTACCCACGAACAAAAACTTTTTGCCTTTTTCTGAGGCCACTCTCATGTACTCGTAGGCGTCTTCCATAAGCTGAGCGGTTTGCACGAGGTCGATGATGTGAACCCCGTTGCGCTCTGTAAAAATGTAGGGAGACATTTTCGGGTTCCACCGGCGGGTTTGGTGTCCGAAGTGAACCCCTGACTCTAACATTTGAGCCAAACTGACTACTGGCATTGTATTTTTAACTCCTGATTCGGGTTAATCCTCCACCCGGTCGTATTTCTGAAGGTTTGCGCCCTCGAAACACCCGAAAACCCGGATGTGCGAATTTAAACAACTTTTCTAGTTTATCACAGCGCGCCCTACTTTTTCTGACAATCTTATATCCCTAGGGTGGGATGGCTGATGGCCACCCGGAGGTGAGATTTTGTGCGGGGTGCCCAGGCGGAGGTTAGAGTTACTCGCAAGCGCTTCTTCAAAACGAAAAATCCAGGGGGATGTTGCCAAAGCCTTTGTTCGCTTGTGAGAGAATGGCGTTGTTGGTGCGCCTCTTGTGCCTTCTACCTTCGATCGAGCTAGTCTCCTTTTTTTTTCGATCGCCAATTCTGCCGGCTTTACTGCCGTGCCCTCTCGATCCGCAAAAATCCCAAAGCTAAAAACGCCATGCCCATCCCCATTCTCGTCCTGCTTGAAGTTCTAATTGTCATCGCACTTTCGAGACTTGTCGGTTTAGGGTTTCGATCTATCAAACAGCCTCAAGTCATTGGAGAAATTGTAGCAGGAATTATGCTCGGGCCTTCTCTGTTGGGCTTAGTTGCACCAGATTTAGCAACAGCACTTTTTCCAGCAGAAGCCGTTCCCTTCCTCAACGTGCTGTCTGAGGTGGGGCTGATATTTTTCATGTTCTTGATTGGTTTGGAACTGAATCCCAAGTATCTCAAAAGCAATTTAGATATCGCGATTTTAACTTCTCACGTCAGCATTTTAGTGCCGTTTTCCCTGGGAAGCTTGCTAGCGCTGCTGCTTTATCCCATCGTTTCAAATAATAGCGTTTCCTTTACAGCGTTTGCCCTATTTTTGGGCGCTGCGATGTCAATTACTGCCTTTCCGGTGCTGGCAAGAATTATTACAGAACACAACTTGCAGAATACAAAATTGGGGACGCTGGCCCTGACTTGCGCTGCGGTAGACGACGTGACGGCGTGGTGTTTGTTGGCGGTGGCGATCGCAGTTACTCGAACTAACTCCATGATCGGCGCTTTGCCAACCATTTTTGCATCTTTAATTTACATCGGTTTCATGATGACTGTAGTCCGCTGGCTCTTGCAGTGGCTTTCCGGGCACTACACCCGTACCGGCAGATTAACACAGTTAGTGCTGTCGGGAATTTACATGGGAGTTGTAGCTTCTGCCTTAATTACTGAATTGATCGGCATTCATTTAATTTTCGGTGCTTTTTTGCTGGGGGCCGCCATGCCGAAAAATGCGGGATTAACTAGAGAATTAGCTGAGAAAACCGAAGATTTTGTCCTGATATTTCTGCTGCCAGTCTTTTTTGCTTACAGCGGTTTGCGCACTCAAATAGGCCTGCTCAACAGTCCCGAATTGTGGCTGCTGTGCGCCGCAGTTTTGGGAGTGGCAATTGTCGGCAAGTACGTCGGCACTTACGTGGCGGCCAGAGTCTGTGGCATCAGCAACCGCGAAGCTTCAGCCCTGGGATGGCTGATGAATACTCGCGGTTTGACTGAACTAATTGTGCTGAATATCGGTCTTTCCCTGGGCGTAATTTCGCCGCTGCTATTTACGATGTTAGTCATCATGGCTTTAGTCACAACTTTTATGACTTCGCCTCTGTTGGAGTGGACTTATCCAAAACGGTTAATTCGGTTAGATATTTCAGAAGTTAGCTCTGAGGAGTCAGAATTAGAAAATTCACCAATGGCGGGTAGCAGCGAAGAAACTGCTAAAAAAATGCTGCCAACTTATCGGATTTTAGTACCGGTTGCCAATCCCAGCACGCAGAAAGGTTTACTGCAACTAGCGGTAGCGCTGGCGCAGCCGGCCACTGGTATGGGTGGTGACGATTTACAGTCGGCGGCGGTTCATCCTCTGAGTTTGATAGAATTAAATGAGGATTATGCCTTTAAAAGTACGCCTGCGGAAGCCGATCGCGTTATTCAAGAGCGCCGCTCGAAATTATCAGAATTGATTGATAGTTTGGAAGTGTCCGAGGCGAGAAAATTCGTACATCCCATCATTCGGGTTACTAATGATGTAGCCCGGGAAACGGCACAAATTGCGGAGATCGATCGCGCGGATTTGATTTTAGTAGGATGGCACAGGCCTACTTTTAGCAGCAACCGTTTGGGAGGACGTGTTGGTCAAATTCTCGGCAACGCTAAGGTGGATGTAGCAATTTTTGTTGACAGAGGCCGGGAAAAGTTGAATAACTTGTTAGTACCTTACGCGGCTAACATTCACGATGATTTGGGGTTAGAATTGGCGCTGAGACTGTTAGTTAATAGCGAGGAACGCCGTTTGACGGTGCTGCGGGTGGCGGTTGACGGGGAAGCTGGAAACGAGCTGAGTTACGATTTTCAGCGAGTGATGGATCAGTTGCCGGTTGAGGTGCGATCGCGGATTGAAACTCCGATTGTGGAGGCGGCTGAGCCAATTCAAGCAGTGGTGGCGGCTTCTGCTAATGCTGATTTGACTATTGCGGGTACGAGTCGGGAGTGGGGAATTGAGCGCCAAACTTTGGGGCAGTATACTGATGAATTGGCTGTGCAGTGTCATTCTTCGCTGCTGATTGCCCGGTGCTACGTTAAAGTGCGATCGCACTTGGCGTCGGTACTTCCTCAAAGGTAGTCAGTTAACTGTTGACTGTTGATTGTTGACTGTTGACTGTTGATTGTTGACTGTTGACTGTTGTTATTAGTTATTGGTTATTGGTTATTTGTTAGTTAGTACCAATGCCCTGTTTGGCCAATGCCCTGTTTGGCCCATGCCCTATGCCCTGTTTGGCCCATGCCCAATTACCAATTACCAAGATGATGAATCATTTAAGCCTCAAATCGCTGGCATTTTACGGAATTGCGATCGGCTCAGTTGCGCTGCTGTTTAAAGTAGTCAGTGCTTACGGCGAAACAAATTTAAAGGCGGCCCCGGCAATTGGGGGAAGTTATCGCTTCGATGCTCAAAGTTTGCCAGAATGTCTCAAATCTGATTCCTTGGTCTTGACAATCGAGCAATCGGGTGTTTATTTGAGCGGTAATTTGCGATCGGGCAGCAGCGAAGCCGATCGCGAAAAAATAGCCGAGGAGACACCTCCTCTACATGGCAAGTGGGAAAATCAAGGATTGAGTTTGTCGGGTGCGGTTCCTAATTTAACGGGTTGCAGCGATTCCACAGCAACGGGTCAAAACAGTTCTGTTAAAATGCGAGGAATTGTGGAGGGAGAAAGCCTCAAGGGAAAAATTAGTCTAACTGATAAGGCGGGGGCTACTGATTTTACAGCTCAAAAAGAAGCGCCGCCGAAACCCCAGAAGAAGGAACATTGATCGATCGTAATAGGGAATCGGTAATTGTCAAATTCTTGCTCGGTTTCCGACTCTGTGATATTAAATCCGGTTACGTCGGAAGGATGTCGAGGGTGCGAACGTCCCGCTCGCTTTCGGAAACTACAGCCCAACCCAGGAAAAATTATAATTCCGCAGCAGGCGATCGGCTTGGTCAAATCATGGATCAAGAAAAACTCAGCGGCCGACTAGTGCGACTAATCCGATCGCGCGTAGCGGCCAAAGCAGTAAAAATGCTGTTGGGCGAACTTGTCCGCGAGCTCGTCTACTCCCAAAACCCAAGCATCGAATCTGAAATCGAGCACCAAGAATTGTTAGAGTGAAATATATACATAAAAGTCAACGATCAAAATAAAGTATCGCTGAGGAGTCGTCGGTTCTGAATTTGTCATGCCCGAGACCCCACATACCCGTATAGTTTGTTTGGAATGGATGTTGCCGTGATATTAATGCAGTCAGAAACTTCGCTTACCCAGTCAAACCCGTTGATTTTAGACAGTTTGCCAGACTTGTCGCCCTCCAATGGGGGATGTCCCCGCCGGGCCAGATTGCAAATTGACTTGATGTTGCTGGCGATCGAAGCCTTGTATCTAGGAGGTGCTGAAGAAATGCTGGCAGTGTCAAAGGACCTGGAATTGGAATCGATTATCAAAAATCGGGTTGCCCTTTGGCTGATGCGCAATACTAACCCGCTGAGACGCTACACCCAGCGCCGCTCCCTTACCATGGTGGAGGCAAAAGCGCTGGTGGCGATCGCCTGCAATATGGCGCGCAAGTTAACCGCGACAATTCGGCAATTGCTGCTAGACTCGCAGCAGTTGCGATCGAGAAATATCCCCCTCAACCAGCACTTGCCACTGGCCGAGTATTTAGAACGCTTTCGAGCTCACTTTCGATCGCGCATGAACCCCAAGCGATCGCTAGTTGCAGCTTACGATTCCGACGACAAGCTCAACGAACTAGCTTTGAACTTGTTGAGCAACCTGCTATTTTGTACAGGCACAGCCGGAATGCAGCGCTTCTGGGTTAGCCTGTTTGATGGAGAAGTTGAATAAAAAATGACTATTAGGCGTCAGTACAGTCTGCCAAATTGCACCCTGGTTCTAGAAGGGTTGAGCGATGGATCGGCAACCAGCCAGTTAGATAAACGGCCGGTGCTTTCCATACTAATGAGCGCTGAATGCTATGTGACCGGTCTCGGCGAGCCCCTAAGCGGGGGACGAGAGTTTTTTGAAAGCTTGGTGAGGGTCGTTAGCAGCTACGCTCAAGAATTTATGAGCGGAGTGCATTATCCCGATCGCTACGGCCCGAATTTGGGTATGGTGCAGTTGCACAGAATTGACGGGAATTTGCATCGGTTGACCGTTCTACCCACCGAAACAGGCAGCCCAACCCAAATCGATCAAAAAACAGAACTGTCGGCAAAAGTAGATTTGACGACAGTACAGCTATTTGACTTAGTGGAAGCGATCGATCAGTTTTTTGCCGACACGCAGACGCTGCCGGAATTGTCACTGCAATTAACCCCAATTTCCAAGCGTTACGTCAAGTCTGCCGAACCTTTGGCGAAGCGGAGTTTGCCTGCTGTCGTGGGGGTGTCGAGTTTGGCTTTGGCTGCGATGGCGTTTTTCTTGGTGCCAGTGCCCGAAGTCCAGCGCCCCAGAGATCCGGTGCCGCAGCCCAATGCTGGGGGCCAGAATCTGGGAACGCCGAATCCGGGCGGATCGGGTTCGCCTAATCCCAATCCTACGCCTGCGGCTGACGGTTTGCTGCCTAGGACTCAAACTCCGAACGCTGAATCTAGTTCGCCGACTCCGAGCCCCACGCCGCAGTCGGACGCTTCACCGTTGGCCACACCGCAGTCGAACACTTCGCAGGAAATCACGCCCAGTCCTGTTTCTGAAGGTTTGGCAAGCCCTCAGGTGGCAGCCGTGCCAATTAGCGATCCAGGGGAAATTGAGCTGTTGAAGGGCAAACTTTTTCAGCAAATTGACGGAGTTGTGAAGAATAAGCCTCCGGTTGATGCGGAGTTGGTTTATCGGGTGAGTGTGGCCCAAGACGGCGCGATTGTCGGTTACAAGTCGGAGAATTCGGCAGCAGTCGATATATCCGAAACGCCGTTGTCGGAGTTGCTTTACAAGCCGGTTGGCAGCAGGCCACCTGCGGAACCCCTGGCTGATTTCCGAGTAGTTTTTGCACCAGACGGCAAAGTTCAAGTCACTCCTTGGTAATGGTTGATTGTTGACTGTTAACTGTTGACTGTTAACTGAATCAAATCCGGCTTTCATACCCCTTTTATTCTTTAGTCCTTCTCTGCTAGGACGAAAGTTTGTGTAGGATCGATTTTAACTCACATCTTGCACCATTCTCAAGAACAGGCAAGATGCCTGTTCCACAAAGAGTGAATTTTCTTGTGGAACAGGCATCTTGCCTGTTCATAAAAAGCTTATTGAGAATGGTGCAACATCTTGGTTTTAACCGCCGAGTCTTATTATGGGGACCCAGAAACCGGGTTTTTTACGAAAATACGCGTTGTAAGCTGCAGATTCGCTAAAAAACCCGGTTTCTTTGGTCGTAGTGCGTAAGTGCTGTAGGATTCAAACCCACATTCCGCACCCTGAAGTGGCCCACTGTTTTTTTAGGATTCAAATTCCTGTCGGTGCGGTAGGCTCAATATCTGGGTCAAATCCCCCGACTTGATTTGTGCGAATTATCCACAAAAATTCTCCTTGTTTTAATAAAATTTTGGCGATTTCATCTTGGGTGCGCCTGGGCAGCATTGTTCGGTAACTAATAGCAGCTTTGATCAGGTTCGCTATACCAACAAAAGAGGTTTTTTTCATTTCCGAATCAATCCCCGCTAAACTCGAATTTTTGTGCCAATCTGGACGGACAATGCCGAGGGGCATTAATACTTTTTCTAAACTCTCTCCTAAAGCTACTAACTTGTGAAATCTTTGAGTTTGTGCGGCGGCAGGATTTGTTTTCAGCCAGTCTTGAATCTGAGGATTTGACTCTATTTCGGAAGTGATTTTTTTTATTGTCGCGTAAATTGCCTGACTTGAATCTTGGACGCAAGAAGTTGCTGGCGTGACTAAACTTGCGCCGGTGCCGTCTCCGCTGCGGTAGCGGGCCATCATGATATCTAGTTGCTGGTTTAGTTCGGTTAAAGGCGACAAGGTGATGCCGCCAAAATCGTAGTCACAACACACGCAATCTAATTTACAGATGATATCGCAAACCGGGCGATCGCCCAACCAGCCGCGCTGCAAGTCTCCCATGTAGCTTTGCCATTTGCTGGAACCGGCAACAATTCCGTCGGGATTGTGGGCGTAAACTTGTTTGTATTCTATGTCAAAACGCAGTTCGCTGGTAAATCGATCGCGCACCACTTTTGCTACTCCGAAAGCAAAATGTCCCGTGACAATTCCCAGCGGTGTCTGTTCGCCTTTTTTGCCACCGATACCGCCGAAACTGTGAATCACTATCCCGATATCTCCTTCTTGCCAAGGAGAGATTGAAGCGTTTTCTGTAGCATCATTTGGGGTTAACAATACTATTTTTGCTTGCCCTTTTTGTGCTGGTGTATTTTCCCAATTTTTGCTGCTTAAATAAGCCAGAGATTTTTCCAGACCGAAATGTGTTTCATCTGGTGTTAATTGGGCAATTTTGCGGGGTTCGATTGCCTGCACTACAAACATACCGTCTTTGTCTCTTTCGCCGTAAATGTACCACCCCTGTGGATTTAATGGCGATTTTTCGATCAAGTGATTGGTAGACCTCGCTACGCCAGTTTTGTCTGGCTGTACTTGCGGAATCCGAATGATTTCGGCGGCGCCGTCAAATTGTTTAGATGTTTTGTTGAAATGCCGGACAATAAATTTGTCGCTGTCGGGTTCTTTTCGTTGCAAAATGGAGACGAAGGCGCATAAATGTCCGATAATTTGTACTGGTTCGCGATCGATCGTGAGTTCATGGCGATCGCTGCTGCTATAATTAATCGCAATCACTGGCCTGCGTAGCATCACAGTCACGCTGTCTTCAAGTCGGCTGCCTGCTAGAGTTTCTAAAGGGCCTACATTTCGCCAGCCGTTCAATCTATCTGGATGAATGTTGCCAGATTTTTTACTATCTATAGCCTGTTTTGTGAAGTTTAGATCTTGCGTTACTGCGTGGACAAAAAACTGTACTTCGCGATTTGTACTCCATTTCAAAAATGCTGTTTTGCAAATAAAATCTTGATATTTTTTTGGTGCATTTGTTACTTCAAAAAACACGGAACCGTAGGGCTGGCGCTGTTCGTTTGAGGGCAAAATTAACCGCCCGTGCCAAAGAGCGATCGGCTTGTAGAGATGGGCAACTGCGGCTGAATTTTCGCAGATTATCTCCGGTTCAAGCGGTTCGGAAATATCGGTTTCTGGTTCAAAAATAGCAGCAGCTAAATTGCCGTCACTTTCTACGAATTGCGGTTCTAAAAAAACCTTTTCAGGTTCGGAAATATTAGCGGTTAAATTTTCATTTTTTCTTTTGAATGCTCGGATAAAAAAATGGCGGTTTTCCTCTAATTTCGCCTGCAACCAATTGATGCAAATCCGAATAAAAATAAAAGCTGTTAGACCGCAAATAACAGCCAGAACTATCAGCGCCAGAGTCAAAATGAATTGGTCGAAAGATTGACCTGAAAGTAAAAAAAATGTGGGCCAGATCAAAGAAAATACCGCCATAATATCTAAAAACGAGTTTTAGGTTCGATCCAGTCTGTGCTGGCTTGACTGCCGAAAACTAGGGGTTTGTCCTCGCTGACAGCTATCGTTTGGCCGGTCATATCAACTGCACAAAGAGGCCAAGATCGATCGCCCAAATTGCCGGCGCGGAACAGAACTTGTCCGGGACAAACTTGACTCCAACCCAACAATACAGCATGAGTGTAAAGACTGCGAGCGGGAGCAACGGTATAAGTGTAATTATCATTTTTGTCCCAAATGACACCGTAGTCGGACATATCGGAAGAGTTGAAAAGTGCTTCAAATTCGCGGGCGAGAACGCGGGAACCCTCTTGATTCCAAGAAACAGGCACTAAAATGGCGATCGTCCCGGACATATCTGTGTCATCGTTAGCATACATTCCGCTTTCCGCCAGGGGCGAAGCAGCCGCCACTGTTTGCAGTTCCCCGGTTTTGAGATTTTCCACAAACATGACGCTGCTAACCCGACACCGGGCGAATTCTGCCTGTACTTGCAACTCAATTCGACTGTAAGCCGCGTATTGGCCGTTAGTTGAAACGAGGGAAGGACTGCGATAGTAGCGGAGGCCTGTGCCGGCAGTTGAGCTCACTTTAGCATGAGTGGCACTAATCCATTCCCAAGGAACGGGATAAGGGCTATTTAAAGGGTCAGTCATCGGCTTTTTTTCCAAAATTTTTACGCAATTATCCAACAGATTCAGGCTTGCACGCAACAAACTAGAAACCATGTTTCTGCCTCGATGCTTCGCCGCCAAACCCGAGATTTGTAGAAACCGGGTTTTTTTTCAGATTTGAGATTTGTCCTCCCATCTAAAATCTAAAATCGATCGGCTTGCGGGGGCAAGGTCTGGTGACTTAATTTAGTTCGTTACACAACTTAACTCAAGTTTTATTAAAATCTCACAGTTAATCGAAATTACTATCGTATCTGAACCGAGAGGGAGTTTGACCTTATCACCTGATACTTTACTAGACCTCTTGCAAAAGTCCTTTTCATCAATTGATGGGACGGGCTCTTCGGCCCATCCCACAAGAAAAAATAACTCTTGTGGGATGGGCCGAAGAGCCCGTCCTAGTTATTTTTGCAAGAGGTCTACTCAACTTTCCCTACTTTCCCTCAAGGGAATTATGGCGATTATATTGACAAACGCTCCGTTTTGTGCTATAATGTCTAGATAAACCCAAAAACTAAAGCAATTTGTTTCTGGTTGGCAATTTTTTTCTGGTTTGTAAACCACGGTGGATTTAAAAATGACCAGCCTATAAAAAGGTCGAAGGGGATACCACGATTCGTTAAATTGGTTGAAAATAATGATTAAACAATGGCTAAAAGCTTAAAAAAAAATAGTTGTAGTGACAAAAAATAGGGTGTTGCTATACCCGAATTTACGGCAGGAAAGAAGCAGGAGTCAGATCGAGCAAGGAAAATACTTAGAGTTGAATGGTGCAGCAAAGATAAAATTGAGCCAAGTTTTGTACAGCAGGAAATATGACGCGATCTTTTAACCACAAACCTTCAATCCCCCCGACTCGCGTCTCGAAGTCGCGGGGAAAAGGTTTGCTTGTACTGTCGCTGATTTTTCGGCTGCTGCTACTGGGGGTAGGCAGCGGTTTTGCCTGGGTTCTGGGGATGGCGATCGCTCAAATTTATCCCTCCGGGGCGGCAGAGATGCCGCTGGCAGAAAGATTGCTGCGTCTAACTCAAAATTTGACCCCCAGCCCGACACGCACACCAGCAAAGCAAATTCCGCCGCTGCCGACACCAACGGCTACACCCAGTCCCCAGTCAAAAGTCAGTCCTGCCCAGAGAGAGAAGTTGCAGTCGGATTTGAGGCAGTTGCAGGGCGAGATCAACGCGCTGATCGGCCGCACGGCGGCTTTGGAAAGTCAGTTGGGCATCAGTCGCCCGACGGAAACTTTGGAAAAGCGGTTGCAGTTGATGTCGCGGGAATTGGCGGCGCCGGAAACGGTGGCAACTCCTGTTCCTGCTTTGCCCGCGATCGGCAGTAGCCCGAGTCTGAGGCCTCAAACTGTGAATACTGCGCCACAGAATGCCAATAATCGGGTGTTGGCCGGGGATGGGCTGATGGTAACTCTGCCCAGCGATGTTTTGTTTGATACTGGCAGCATTTCTTTGCGCCGGGGAACGAGTGCGATTTTGGACAATTTGGTCGCGGATTTGGGCAATTACGAGGGGGCTACTGTGCGGGTTGCGGGCCACACTGACGACGCGGGGGAAGCGGCGGACAATCGCAATGTGTCGTTGGCGCGGGCTCAGGCTGTGGTGCAGTATTTGTCTGGTGTGCTGGGCCAAAAGTATCATTGGGTGGCGATCGGCTATGGGGAAAGTAGCCCTTCGGTAGACAATAGTTCTGATACTAATCGGCAGCGCAACCGCCGCATTGAAGTGGCAATTAGTCCTTAGTCGGCGGACTTGTGGATACTAGATTTATTGCATGAATCTTGGATTGATGGTCAACCGCAGATGTAAGGCAGATAAACGCGGATAAACGCAGATAATTTCTAGAGAGGTGAGCGAATGCTGGCAATTGGAGTCTACTATGTTGAATTCTCAAGGCGTAAGCTGCTGTCACGCTGAAGGTGTAATAGGTGGCAAGTCTGAATTATTTTTAGCCCGATCTATTGCCTCTCGATGTTCGCTCCTAAGTTTCGGTTTTAAATACAAGTTCTCAATCAAAGCTGCTACTCCTGCAAACCAAGGCGGTACAATTACTGCTCCGATAATTCCCAATACTTGAACGCCTCCCAAGACAGACAGCAATTGATATAAAGGATGCACCCCAACTGATGAACCAACCAGCAAGGGATCGAGGACGTAGGTTTCCAAATTCTGGATGATTACAAATAACAGCAATACCCACACAAATAGCCAGCCGCCTTTAGCAAAGGCTACGATTAATGCTGGTACTGCTCCCAAAACTGGCCCGATGAAGGGAATTAAGTTGGTAACGCCGGCGATCGCACCCAAGCCTAAAGCAAATTCCGGCATTCCCAAAATGCTCAAACCTGTGGTAATAAATATCCCTAAAATGCCCGAAACTAACACTCGCCCGCGAATATAACTCCCCATCCTTTGACCGATTGGCGTCGCTTGTGCGGCTAATCTTGCATCCCAAGGTTTCGGGAAAAACTGCACCAAACTTTTAATTAATGTGTCGCTGTCTGCAACCATGTAACCGGAAATAAATAAGGCTAAAACTAAGCTGAAGAAACCGCCTAGAATGCCTCTCGTTAAACTGTACGATCGCAAAACCAGTTGTTGGCTCGATCGAATCAGCCAATTAGTCAGCGATTGAGTGTCAACCAACTGACCCACCAAGGTTGGGGCATCGTCGCTCAACCGACTCAATACATTAGTTGCCACAGTTCGCAAATTTTCGACATAAACTGGTAACTGCCGCAGCAGTAACTCTATTTGTTCGATTACCGTGGGGCCGATTAATACTACCGTCCCGGTAAATCCACCGATGAGAGTTAAATAAACCATAATCACCGCCAGCCAGCGGGGAACCCGCATCGTTTGGGCCCAATTAACGATCGGGACGATCGAAGCAGCCAGCACGACTGATATCATCAGAATTACTAGCAGGCTGCGCAATTGCCACAGCAGCACTAGCAGCAAGGACGATCCTACAATCAGCAGCAAGTTAGGTAAAGAAATAGTTATCCGTTGTTCTGACATGATTAAGTAATCAAGGTTTGTATTTGCGCTTATGTCCTCCCGCCGGGCGGGTTTATTTATATTCTCAGTTACCAAATATATTTCGGGTAAAACCCGCCCCAACTCATATTATAATAAAAAGTAACATCGGCACCAAAAAATAATATGCAACCGCCCTATTCAACCCAAGATTTATCCACAGTTTCGTCTATAAAATCACCAACGCTGTTTTACGAATGGCAAAATTATCGCTGTGCTTATGATGTTTATAACCCAACTATTGGGACAGAAGAGAGCATCCCTTTGTTATTAATCCATCCGATAGGCGTGGGTTTGTCAAGAGTTTTTTGGCAGAGATTTTGTGAGAGTTGGTACAAAGCAGGGAACAGTAATCCGATTTACAATCCCGACCTTTTGGGCTGCGGCGATTGCGAAATGCCTGCTGTGGCTTGCTATCCTGACGATTGGGCTGCACAGTTGCAGTATTTCTTGGAAACTGTAGTGAAAAAACCTGCGATCGTACTCGTGCAAGGTGCTTTACTGTCTGTAGCCTTGGCTTTAGCAAAAATGCAGCAGGAAAGCGGCTCAAATTTAATTCGCGGCTTAGTTCTCGCCGGGCCTCCCGCTTGGGCTGTGATGAACAAACATTCGACAGAAAAACAGCAAAGAATTGTCTGGAATTTGTTAGGTTCTCCCTTGGGAAACGCTTTTTATCGCTACGCCAGACGCGCTGAATTTTTGCGTTCTTTTTCTGCGAAACAACTGTTTGGCGATGCGGCAAAAGTTGACGGCGAATGGTTGGATGCTTTGCAGGCTGGGGCGGCGAATCCTGACAGCCGTCACGCGGTTTTCTCGTTTTTATCGGGGTTTTGGCGCCAGGATTATAGTAGCACGATTCAAAAGTTCGATCGCCCCGCACTCGTTGTGATGGGAGAAAAAGCCTCAAGCATCAGTCAAGCGGGTAAGGAAGAGAAACCGGATGAAAGATTAGCGCAATATTTGGCTAACTTTCCCCATGCGGAAGGTTTGTTAATTCCGGGGCGGAATGTTTTGCCCTACGAATCAACCGCAGAATTTGTGGCGGCTGTTGCGGAGTTTGTCAATGGGATTTTTTAACCGCAGATATTAGCAGATGAACACAGATGAACGCGGATGGAATTTCATCTGCGTTCATTCGCGTTCATCTGCGGTTTAAAAACTCTGAATTTCAACTGCGGAATGTTTTGCCCTACGAATCAACGGCAGAATTTGTTGGGGCTGTTGCGGAGTTTGTCAATGGGAGTTTTTAACCGCAGATGTCAGCAGATGAACACAGATGAACGCGGATGGAATTTTATCTGCGTTCATCCGCGTTCATCTGCGGTTAAGAAACTCTAAATTTCAACTGCGATGCCAGATAGTTGTACCATCTTTTTGATCGATCAGAGTAATGCCCCGATCCTTAAGTTCGTTGCGAATTCTATCGCCCTCTGCGAAATTCTTAGCTTTTCGGGCATCTTTCCGCTGCTGAATCATCACCTCAATCTCCTCATCAGGTAATTCGCTGATTTCATCTTCAAGACTAGAAGGTGCGTAATCGCGAAAAATGAAGCTATCGCCAATGAAATGCTCACTTAGCCACTCAGGTTTCCTAAATCCTAAAACTTCGGCTAACTTAACAAGATTCTGCCACTTTTGTTGCAACACTTCCGAAGGTATTTCCGTTTTTCCCCCATGTACAATTATATTCCTTTCGCGCCGCAATTCCTTCGCCAATTCAAACATAACAGCTAAAGCATTAGGAGTATTGAAATCATCATCCATCGCTGCTCTAAATTGCTGTACAGCCTCACTTTCCACTATGGGCAATTGCAGAATTTTTTGTGAATCCCAGCCCAATTGGGAACCGTGCAAACCACCAAAAGCTAGGCTTTCTTCAAGAGTCTGCCAGCCATTTTTTGCAGAGGCGATCGCCTCTTCGGTAAAATCAATTTGACTGCGGTAGTGCGCTGTTAAGACAAACAGCCTCACCGCCATCGGTGCCACCGCTTTTGACTTCTCGCTTCCTTCCAAAGCTGTATCGCCCGACCAATTCCCATCCAACAAATCGCGAATTGTAATAAAATTGTGCAAAGATTTCGACATCTTTTTGCCGTTGACAGTCACAAAAGCATTGTGCATCCAATAATTAGCCAGGGACTTGCCCGTCGCGGCTTCAGATTGAGCAATTTCGTTTTCGTGGTGCGGAAAAGTTAAATCGGAACCGCCGCAGTGAATGTCAATTGTTTCGCCCAAGCAATCGCGCACCATCGCCGAACATTCGATGTGCCATCCGGGGCGACCTTTTCCCCAAGATGAATCCCAAGCAGGTTCTCCGGGTTTAGCGCTTTTCCACAGGGCAAAATCAGAGGAATCTTGCTTTTTTTGAGCTTCTATTTCTGCGGTTTCCAATCTACCGCTAGCCCCTGCCTGCATTTCTTCCAACTTGCGGCCGGAAAGTTTTCCGTAATCGGCAAACTGCCTCACGTTGTAGTAAACGTCGCCGCTGGAAGCATAGGCATAACCTTTATTTTCTAATTCGTGAATCAGCCGTTTAATGCCGTCGATTGTATGGGTGGCGCGGGGATATTCATCGGCCCTAAGAATATTCAGCTTGTCCATATCTACAAAATATTCCTCGATGAAGCGTTCCGCCACGGCTTCCATTGTGGAATTGGTTTCGCGGGCGCGATCGAGAATTTTGTCGTCAATATCTGTAAAATTCTGCACGTAGCGCACATCGTATCCCCGCCACATCAGATAACGCCGCACCATGTCCCAAACAATGTAAGCGCGCGCATGGCCGACGTGGCAGTAGTCGTACACCGTAACGCCACAGCAATACATCCGCACTTTTGGGGGTTCGAGGGGTTCAAAAGGTGATTCGCGACGGGTCAAGCTGTTGTAAAGCGTTAGGGCCATGGGATTTGAGATTTGGGATTGACGTACTGCTCTAATTTATTATATTGCTGTTGGTGAATCTTTCGGTGTCACTACCAAACATCTGTTAAATCTAAGACAAATCCTGGTAACACATCTTCCCCTGACAAAGTGCTGGGATTATTTAATATTTCCACATCCTGATTTTGTTTGTATATTTCGACTTTCTTATTTTTGCGATCGATTAACCACCCCAAACTTGCTCCATTTGCCATGTATTCCCGCATTTTTTCCCGCAATGGTTCCAGGTTGTCAGACTTAGAGCGCAATTCTACAACGAAGTCTGGACAGAGGGGAGCGAAGCCTTCTTGTTGTTTGGGTGTGAGAGTTTGCCACCGTTCTAATTTAACCCAGGAGGCATCTGGGGAGCGATCGGCACCATTGGGCAGTTGAAAACCAGTAGAAGAGTCAAATACTACTCCTAGCTTGGTTTGGCGATTCCACTGCCAGAGTTGTCCTGACA
>NZ_JANMZH010000514.1:0-21434 GCF_031383065.1 Microcoleus sp. OTE_8_concoct_300
GAGCGATAGAGCGGAAAACTAGCTACGCATTCTCCGGTATCGTGACTCAAAAAACATAGTCCGCAAGCGGACTTAGGCTGGTCAGAACGGCTTGTTAGATTTCTCTTCCAAGCCTCATGCCTTTAGGCTGAGGTTCCTGACAATGTTAGCACTCTCGTAGCGTTAAAAGCTTATCGCTCTACTATCCTATCTTAATTTTTTTAAAAGTGTGTGTTCTAGTTAACAGACACCAGAGAGATTAGGTTATATTACTTGGACTTAAATCTATTATGATACTGAAAAAATAAGATTGTATAGCACCGCTCTGATGTGAGGGGAAAATATCTCGAAAGGTGGGGGAATAACTGCAGGCTTTAAGGTAGAAGTTGGCAATAATTCAGGCAGCAGATTCGACCAGAGTTGCTGATGAGAACTTTCGAGGATTTGCATTGGGTGAAAAGCTCAGATCGAGAAGTTCGATCGCACCGCACACCGCAAAAAAACAGCAAAAAAAGATCGATCGTCCGCGCCAGTCAACCCGGATTTGCCTCGAAAGAGCAACAGCAGCAGCTTTCCCGGACTCGCCTCAACCGGGCTGCCGCCTAAAGCTCTCGCCGCCTCGGACAAGCCCGGTTGAGCGCACAACTCCTCAAAACTAATCGTGGCAAGAGTTTCACCGTTTAAAAGCTCAAAGGTAGAGCAACGGCCCTGACGGGTGAGGACGTTCTTAATTGATATGAAACCATTGTTTTTATTGTCGAAGGCCAAAAGCATAAGAAAGCCGCCTGCTCCGGCTGCCTTCAGCACAAGAGAGCCGAATGCTATAAAATCTCAAACAGCAGCGGAGTGCGGAAATTGCGATCGAACGCCAAGCAACAACCGAACTCGATCGATCCCAAACCTTTGATAACCTATAATTTGAATCAGATGCCCCAGGCACTTTTGCCCCTGGCATCAAGCTAATTCGCCATCCTGCTAATTTGGGATTTATTCTTTCTAACAACTAACAACTAACAACTAATAAAGAGGGGATTGCTTAATGGCTGCAACAGATTTTAAAGACTATTACGCTATTTTGGGACTCAACAAAACTGCCAGCTCTGACGAAATTAAAAAAACTTTTCGCAAACTAGCCCGGAAATATCACCCGGACATGAACCCCGGGAACAAAGAAGCCGAAGCTCGTTTTAAAGAAGTAAACGAAGCTTACGAAGTGCTCTCAGACCCAGAAAAACGGAAAAAATACGACCAATACGGTCAATACTGGAAGCAAGCTGCGACAACTCCAGGCGGATGGCCAGGCGGGGGCGCTACGAATGTAGACTTTGGCGGGGTTGACTTCAGCGAGTACGGCAGTTTTGACGAATTTATCAATGCCTTGCTAGGCCGTGCAGGTAGCAGTGCTGGTAGTGGGCGCAACGGTAAGTGGAATTACAGCAACTACCGCACCAGTAGCGGCGGGCCCACCGGTTTTGGCGGATTTGAAGATTTTGCGGGGTACGAAAACCGCAGCGCAGGAAGCTCTCTCGACACTGAAGTTGCGATTTCCCTGACTCTGGGGGAAGCATTTCGGGGAACTTCCAAGCGCGTCGCCACGGGCGAAGTTTCGATTCCTGCAGGAGTGAAAACCGGCAGCAAAATTCGGGTAAAAGGCAAAGGTCAAGTTGATCCGTACACGAAGCAGCAGGGAGATTTGTACCTAAAATTAGAAGTTTTGCCTCACTCTTTCTTCCAGTTTGAGGGAGAGAATTTGGTCTGCGAAGTGCCGATAACTCCCGACGAAGCTGTGTTGGGAGCTTCAATGGAAGTGCCGGCACCTGAAGGTATGATCACTGTGAAAGTTCCAGCGGGGATTCGTTCGGGTCAGTCTTTGCGGTTGCGGGGCAAAGGATGGCCGAAACCGAAGAAAAACGAGCGGACTGATTTGTTGGTAAAAATTGCGATCGTGCCACCGAAAGAAATTAGCACTGTAGAACGCGAATGCTATGAAAAAATCAAGGCCAATCGCACTTTTAATCCCCGGAGCAATTTAAACCAAGCGCTACTTTGAAAAAACTTGCATTGCCCTTACCAAACAAAATCAAAAGAGTGAATCATCCCTCGGGTTTAGGCGGATTTACAAATATCCGGGATCTGAAGTCATCGATATTGGTGAACCCGCCCCCGAGCGGATTTAGCTTTATCAACCTATTCATACTTGAGCATTCCACCTTCTCAAGACTCTTCGCTAGCTTTTAGCTGAGTAGGTTGGCTACCTTGTTTGAGGTTGATGGTAATTTTTTTAGCTCCTTTGTTCTCCAGGTCTCGGATGTAGCCGGTCGATCTGTCAGAAGCTTCCTGTCTGCTATCATAGGGCCCAAAGTAATAGGTACGCTTTGGCGAATCTGTATCAACTTCTACCCACCATTCGTCGCGTCGAGTGCTGCTAGCAGGTTGAGCTAGCAGCCAAAAAGCCGTGAAAAACATACCCAACATAGAGATTTCAAACATATGTACCTCTGGGCAGATTTAAGTAGTTTTTACTGTTCTAAATTTATCAATGCCACGGGAGCGATCGGCTCGTCCTCAGTGCTGATTTGATCCCGATAATTTTCGGCAGTTAATGGTGGCTAAAATCTGCATTTTGGTGGAGAATATGCCGACTTTTAAGCCACCACTACAAATACAAAGCCCGCAAGGTAAGGACTAGGACAAGACAATGCTTAATATTATTGTTGAGGCTTCCGTTTATGAAAAACTCACACAGAACTTACAGACTCTTGACGCTCAGAAACCGGGTTGTTTAACGGATATCCATCGCCATAGACGGAGTATTTTCGTCAAAAAACCCGGTTTCTGCTGTCTGGAGTATCAACATGATTAAGCCGCCATACCCTCTGAGAATTCACTGTCGCAAATCGTGAGTTCCGAAGGCTGACACCGTTTGATGCGGATGCTAACTCTTCTCGCTCCCTCGCTTTCGAGGTCTTCGACGTAGCCCGGGATATTGCTGGAGGCTTCTTTGTCGGTGTCGAAAGGGCCAAAATAGTAGGTACAGCGGGGCAAATCTGTGACAATTTCTACCCACCATTTCTCGGGGCTGCGGAGGCTGGATCCAGCTAACACGGACAATACTGCGACGTAGATACAAAATAAATAAATTCCGAGCATTTTTCCTCTTTTGGGGTTATTTATTTTCTCACAAGACTTAGGCCCTCGCGACTCTCATCAACCGGGTTGTTCAACTCCTGGCGATCGCCTTTTACCAGAGAATTTAGTCCTTCAAACCCGGTTTCTGGGTTGAGGGCCATCTAACTTTATCAAGGTAAGTTGTGCGATCGCATCAACCTGAGTGCTGATTTTGAGGCGAGAATAGAATCCCAGTGAATCAACTAACTATTTTGCATTTAAATTTAAGCTTGATGGTGCGCTAGGAGTTGCCAGCCCACAATAGTTTAAGTACGCAGTAGTTGATTAATTAAATGCGCGACAGCTTAGTTCGGGAAATACGGCGCAATATATAGCATTTCTTGGGTAGATGACATATAGCTTAAAAGCTTGGCAACACAGGAGGTTTCGGTATACCCAATTTTTGTGAGAAAGGCTAGAGCGCGACCTTACGCTAGCAGCGCCACAGCTTAAAAACTGTCGCTAAAATAGCAAAACCCGCGCAGGCGGGTTGTGCTGTTAAGCTATAAAATTCCTCAAACAAATCTAATTTGCCCACCTCAGCAGACTGAGGTCTAGCGCTTGCCTTTGGGGAACTGTTCGATACCAGCCCAACCATAGAAAACCAGCTCGTCGTTCTGAACTCGGCAGCGGTCAACCCGCAGTTGAGTGCCCTCTAAGGCAAATTTGTCTAAGTCGAGCAAGTTATTTACGTGGGCAATTATAGCTTGACCCAAATCTACTGCTTGCTCGTTACCGCCGTAAGTAACGCTGACAAATTGGATTTTGCGCCTGTCTTCTACTTGCAATTGAGCAGTAATATCTATTTTGACCGGTTCGCTGGCATCGCCTACGGTAATTTCGGACTGAAGCCGAATTGATTTGTCGGCGCCGAAGCTGACTTCAGTGTTTTGAAAGTGCAGTGATTGCTCTTGATACTTCAGCTTCTGGAGTTTTTCAACTACAAAAGGTGTATTGAATGAGGTGGTTAAATCCGATCGACTTAAAACTACTCGCATATTTGCCTGGGTAGGCTGCCGCAATTTCACTTGACCTGCAAAAATTGCCCCAAAATCAATTGAGAGTGCTTGCAGGTAGAGTTCCATCACTTCTATGCGCAGGCCGTTGTACATCAACATACCTTTGCCAACGAAGTCGAAACCGTCGATGCTTCCCTGCAAGAGTTTGGCTACGGGTTCGACTCGGATATTGGCTTCGGCCTTTTCCGAACGCTTGAATAAGGCTGCGATCGCAGCTCCTGCTACTTTGCTGACAAGGCGATCGCCACTTTGACCTTGAAAGGATGTACCGCTAAACAAAGCTGCTACCATTTATTCGTTTGCTCATCTACAGTCGCCATTATAACCTTCTATTAAGAAATGTAAAAATAGCTTGTGCTTATTCACTTCATAAGCAGATGTTGTTTTTTTGTCTGTCTTCAAAACAACACTGTTGAAATTTAAGGGCTCAGGGGGGTGCCTTGGAGACAGGCGCGATCGAGCAACGCCCCATCCCAAACGGTTTGTTCGATCAAGGCGCAAAGCAAATTAGCCCCCGTCAGGTTAGCGCCGCGCAGTACGGCGCCATTCAGGAGCGCTTCTTCCAAGTCAGCTCCCGACAAATCAGCGCCGGACAAATTAGCATGGCTCAAATCGGCAGCAAGCAAAATTGCCCGACCCAAAGAAGCGCCCCGCAAATCGGCGCCGCGAAAATCGACACCGCTCAAATCCAAATTGCCGAGGGCAGCGCCTGTCAAAAAAGCACCCCCAAAACTTGCGTCGCGGACTAAAGCGTTAGCGAAGGAAGCCCCCCGCAAATCGGCATTCCGAAAATCTGCACCTCGCAAGTCAGCGCCGCTCAAGTCAGCGCCGCGGAGGTTGGCTCGCAATACGGCCCGCTGCAAGTTAGCGCCGGCGAGATTAGCTCCACTCAAGTTGGCTTGAGACAAGTCAGCAGCCGCGAGATCGGCTCCCGCTAAGTCTGTGCCGGCTAAATCGGTGCCGGCCAACATCAGAATTTTGCCTTTGCGTATGGCTTCGAGGTCATTAGTCATTAGTTTTTAGTCATTAGTCATTAGTAGAGCGGTAGGGTGCGCACGGAGCCAGCACAGAGAGGCTAGGGCTCCCACTAAGAGCGTTAGGGTGCGCACGGAGCCAGCACAGAGGACTGATTTTTTCGAGTTTGGGAAAGCGGTAGGGTGCGCACGGAGTACAGAGGGCTGATTTTTTCTCGTGTTGGAAAGGATTTGTACCCGAGTCCTAAATCCCCAATTCCCAATTACCAATTACCGATCGCCCCTTACCAATCCTGTTATTTTATAATGCCGGAGCAGCCGTTGAAGCTCGATCGCCCAAATCCTCCAACCATACATTCGGCAGTTGACTCGGGCGGGTCGGTAACTCCATCAAACCCATTTCTGCGAGCCTGACGACGTTGCTGAGAGTTTCCACCAAAGCCGGATCGAAGCGAATGTCGCAGAGTTCCCGGCACTTGGACAAAGCCTCGCTCAAACTCAAAGCCGGACGATCGCCACGCGGTTGAGTTAATTCTTGAAAATAAGCGACCAACCCCAAAATCCGCGAAGCAACGGGTATCGCTTCGCCTCGCAAACCCTCTGGCCTGCCGCTGCCGTCCCAATATTCGAGTTTGTGCTTGACAATTTCCGCCACAGGTGCTAGTTCCGGCATTGCTTGCAGCAGTTGGGAACCGATGAAACTGCGATCGCGCCAAAATGATAAAGTTGCTTGGTCGAAAGCATCGGGAGTGCGATCGAACACCTCATTCGGGGCCGAAACTAAGCCGACTCGAAACAGCAATCCAGCCAGGCGCAGCCTGCGCAACTGCAAAGCCGGCAAATCCAGCAGTTGACCCAAAGTTTCCGACAAAGCCGCCACCTGCAAAGACGCTGTTGGATTTGAGGTATCGCGTTCGTCCACGCGCTGCGCCATCCGCAGAAAAGCTTGAAGTTTGTTAGCGTTCAAATTGCGGCTGATGCGCAAAGCTTGACCTTCCAATTCCCACAACTCGCGGGTTTGGCGGTTAATTGCTACCATTTGCTGCTGAGAACTTTGCAGGTAAGTGACTATCCGGGATACCACGCCACTAATATCTGCCAAGGCCGGGCCTTTGGTTGCCAGGATTTCGTGGTGCATTTCCAGCAAACTGTCGGCTAGGGGGGAGTTGTAATGTCGCGTCTGTTCTATAAAAATTTCTGCAGCCGCCGACACCAAAGACTGGTCAAAGGACCACAAACCGTAGAACTTTCGTTCTGTATCTACTTCTGGCTTGCCCTCGGGCAAGTATTCCTGGTCTGAAAGTTCGCGGCAAAGCACCATTGCTTTGTATGTCGGGGCGAGGATGATTAAATTCCATTCTTGGATTATGGGGTCGTTCTCATCGAGATTTATTAAAGATACATTTTCTAATTGACCGGTTTGGTGGCTAGCGAAACCGCTGTCGGCTACTGCACCTATCACAACGCGCCGAGAGGCATTAGCAATATCTAGGTAGCGATCGGCTTCCTGTAAATACCATTTTCCCTGCTGAAACGTCACCAAAACTAAGGGCTTTAGTTCGATATTGTCCCCGGTGCTGGTTTGTAAAATGTGGTCTTCTAGGGCGTGACACAGGGCTACTAGGGTGTTTTTGAAGTATACCCCGTAGCTAGAAGGCAGTTTTCCGTCGGGAAGTGTAGCTTGTAGTCTAGCGAGAGTTGATTCTGAATTCATTGCAAAAAGCGGTGCCGGCTCTTACTTATTGTAGCGGGCGATCGAACTTCTCGAAAAGACTTTTGGCAAAAATCCGAGTTTTTGATTTTTCACCGCTTCGCAACGGACTCAACGTAGGGCGCGCACCCTACTAATTTTAGCCATTTTCGGGAAACCCTCTGTCTTTGGCTGAGTTTTTTTAAGACGAGAAACCTGCCGAGAGAAAGACGCTAACTAAATTAGGTATTAACTACTATTTGGGAAACAATAATTATTAGGAATTCTGAGCATGCTTCAACAAAATAGGAGTTTAGGGGAACAGGCGATCGACAAAGTGGCCGAGATTGCTATTGCTAGCAAATTAGACGAATCGGAAACTTTGTCGGTGACAGTGGACACCGATCCGGGCCAGCTAGCCCAGGGATCAGTAGAGGCCGTTGCGGTTGAGGGCAAAGGGTTAGTAATGCAACAAGATTTGCGGGTGGAAGAACTGCAACTTCACGTCAAAGATATTGCTGTCAATCCCCTCACCGCTATGTTTGGCAAAATTGAACTCAACGGCCCTGCCTTCGGTACCGCACGCGCAGTTTTAACCGAAAGCGATATCAACCGCGCTTTTAATTCCGAATACATCAGTAGAAAACTGAACAACTTAAAAGTGACTGTTGACGGCCAGCGGGTGACCATAGACGTTAAAACTATTGAGTGCCAATTGCTAGCCGGAAAAATCGCTTTAAATGCTGAGGTATTGGTGCAGGAAAATGCCTCAACAGAAAAGATTTATTTTACAGCAAAACCTCAGATCGCAGCGGACGGTTGGGCAATTTCTCTTCAGGATGTCGAGTATCCCGAAAACAAGGAATTTTCGCCTGAGTTAACAGAAGCTTTGGCGGACAAAGCTGGGGAAGTTTTAAACTTGCGAAATTTTGAACTTGAGGGAATGTCCCTGCGAATTCAGCAGCTAAATGTGGAAGCTGGTGTGCTGACTTTGCAAGCTGAAGCAAAAGTCGAACAATTCCCAAGTTAGCAGTAGCGTTCTCAGGTTAGTCGCTGCTACGGTGGGTCACTGGATTTGAGATTTTAGATGTTAGATTTACTCCACAGATGAATCTGGTATCTTGAACAAGAGTCTAAAATTTTTATATATCCACGACAGCATCCGTTCGCAAGTATCCGTTTGTCGGCGGGGTCAAAAACCGAAAAGCTTTTGACATTGAGCAATTATTGGAACTGACGCACCCGAAGACTATGCTTTGAAACTACCTGGGCCCTTTTCTTGTCCGTCGGAAGTGTCTCCACCAAACTTACTCTACAAACCCGGTAAAAAAGCCGGGTTTCTAGATACCCGCGCGTAAGTCCTACCCAAAATAATCTCTCGAAGGCGATCGCACTTTTTAACTCCCTCTAAAGGTGTAAAATAATCGATAGCAACCCGCAGCAAAATATCACCGCCGTTAGAGGCAGGTATCGCAGGGTAAGCTCATCTAATTTAGTATAAATTGTACTTGACAAAAAGACAAATATAAAAAATGTGGTATTTACGTATTAGCAATTCTATAATGCCTTAAAAACTAAGTCATTAAGCGGTAAAACTCAATGGATAAAGGATTCCTGCCCGCCCGGCCAAGGTCTAAACTACTGAAGAAGCCCTCACCTATCTCTATGCAAGAGTTACAAGGAAGCTTATCAAGTTATTTTGATGACGTACCCGACCCGAGAGTGAACCGAACCAAACGTCACTTACTGAAAGATATTCTCGTCATTGCTATATTATCTACAATAGCTGGAGGTGATGGATGGGAAGACATGGAAAATTATGGAATCAGTAAGCAGCAATGGTTGCAAAAATTTTTAGACTTACCAAATGGTATCCCGAGCGATGATACCTGACGACGAGTTTTTGAAAAGGTAGACCCGAAAGTTTTAGAACAGAAGTTGAGTGAATGGGTTAAACAATTAATTGGGCCAGTTGTCCAACAAGTTATCCCGATTGATGGAAAAAGTCTCCGAGGTTCTTATGACCGAAAAACAGGGGAAAAGAATTTACATTTAGTGACGGCGTGGGCGAGTGAAAATCGGTTGGTACTTGGACAAGTTAAAGTTGAAAACCATTCCAATGAAATCACAGCTATCCCAGCCCTATTGGAATTAATTGATGTCACCGGAGCGATTATTACGATGGATGCGATGGGTACTCAAACCGAGATTGTACGGCTGATTCGTCAAAAAAAAGCTGATTATGTAGTTACTCTGAAAAAGAATCATCCAACCCTTTACAAACAAGTCAAAACCTGGTTTGAAACAGCCAGAGCCAACCAATTTGGGGGAATTGAAGTGAGTGAAGATTCCCGAACGTAAAAAGCACATCATCGAATCGAAACTCGAAAAGTTTGGGCGGTTCCAGTGGGGGTTCTCGGGGGGCTTTACAAACAAGAAGACTGGACAGATATTCAGACTATTGTTATAGTAGAACGTTTCCGTTGTCTGTGGAACAAAACCACTCATGAAGTACAATTTTACCTAAGTTCCTTACCCGTAGATGCCCAGCTTAATGGTCGCGTCATTCGTCAACATTGGAGTATTGAAAATCAAGAACATTGGGTTTTAGATGTCACTTTCAATGAAGATCGATCTCGCATTCGATCCTTGAATAGCCCTCGAAACTTGGCTGTTATCAGACGGATGTCCCTGAATGCTGTAAATCAAGAAACTACTCTCAAGCGTAGCTTGCGACAGAAAAGAAAACGGGCTGCAATGAATGATGAATACATGATGCTTCTTCTCAAATCCTTTTGTCAAGGGTGATTGAGATGCTCTTACCCTGGATAAGCGAGTAGGCACCACTGATTTTATTGAAATTGAGGAAATTGATACGCTGGAACGCTCCTTCGACAGCATGGCAGGGCAACTGAAGGAATCGTTTGAAACACTCGAAGATAAAGTCAGAGAACGCACGACTGAACTGGCAAGTGCCAACGGCGAAATCCTTGCCCTCAACAAAAGACTCAAGGAAGACAATCTTCGCATGGGTGCTGAATTGGATATCGTGCGTCAAATGCAGCAGATGATTCTGCCAAACGCTGAGGAACTGAAAATTGACGGGCTCGATATTGCCGCATACATGGAGGCTGCCGATGAAGTCGGCGGCGACTACTATGATGTTTTAAACACCGATGGCGTTGTCACTCTTGGCATCGGCGATGTCACTGGACATGGACTCGAAAGCGGTATCTTAATGCTGATGGCGCAAACCGCGGTTCGCACCCTTAACGAAATCCGTGAAACTGATCCGGTTCAGTTTTTAGATGCGCTCAACCGCACCCTGTATAAAAACGTGCAGCGCATGAATTCCGACAAAAGCCTCACCCTAGCGATTTTAAATTACTCAAAAGGATGGGTCAGCATCAGTGGTCAGCATGAAGAAACAATTATTGTGCGCCAAGGTGGACAGGTTGAGCGCATCGACACGATGGATTTAGGTTTTCCCCTTGCCCTCGACGATGACATTGCTGAATTCATCAGTCATGTTTCAATTGAGCTAAAGCTAGGAGATGGTATAGTGCTATATACCGATGGTATTCCCGAAGCAAAAAACATTAACAAAAAGCAGTATGGACTTGAGCAACTGTGTGACATCATTAGCCAAAACTGGCATTTGTCGGCACAAGAAATTAAGCAAGCGGTGATTGACGATGTACGCCGACATATCGGAAGTCAAAAAATGTTGGATGACATCACTTTGCTGGTTTTGAAGCAACAGGTAGAAACCAAGGTATAATAACGCATTGCAACAACTGGAAGCGATGCTAAAAGGGTGAACTATTCTTACTTAAACGCTATCCCCGTGAAATTTGTTATGAAGAACAGCTCCCTTAAATTCCGCCTCCACACTGCCCTCGTAGTACCCTTTATCCTGCAAATTGTTGCAGCAGTTGGATTAGTCGGCTATCTTTCATTACGCAACGGACAACACGCCGTAACTGAGCTTGCCAACCAGTTGATGACTGAGGTGAGCAACCAAACCGATCAGCAGCTAAATGACTATCTTTCAATACCTCATCGAATTAATCAGATCAATATTGATGCAATCGAGACAGGATTACTCAATATAGAAAACTTTGACCTGACTGGAAGTTATTTTTGGAAGCAGGTACAAGCCTTTAATAATGTTGGCTATATTTCAAATACCTTAGCAGATGGACGCTTTATTGGGGCTGGTAAATACTTTCCAGGGGAAGGAGTCATCATTGATGAACTCTCTGCAAGAACAAACGTAAAAGTAGCTACCTATGCCGTGAACAAGCAGGGCGAGCGGGGTAAAGTGCTACGGTTTTGGACCGACGACTTCGTGGCATCCTCATGGTATATTGAGGCGGCTAAAGCAGGTAAATCAACCTGGTCTTCGGTGTACTCTGTTGACGAAATCAACTTCATTTCTCTAGCTGCAGTGCGTCCCATTTATGCAAAAAACGGCAAATTACTTGGCGTGACTGGGGTTGATTTACAACTATCAAATATTACGAACTTTTTGCGCCACTTAAACGTTAGCTCATCAGGACGAGTTTTTGTCATGGAACGAGATGGGCAGTTAATCGCCAATTCTAGTTCTCAACCCTCTTTTGCCAAAGTAAATGGTAAGACCCAACGCTTTAATGCGTTAAACATTAATGATCCGTTAATTCAAAGGACTGCTCAAACTCTAAAAAATCGGTTTAGTAATTTTCAGCGAATTACAAAAAGGCAAACGTTGAACTTTCAAATTCAAGGACAACCTCACTTTGTCCGTGTTCATCCTTGGCACGACCAGTTTGGCTTGAACTGGCTAATCGTGACTGTAGTTCCAGAATCCGACTTCATGGGTCAAATCAATGCTAATACTCGTACCACAATAGGGTTGTCTCTGGTAGCGTTGATGATGGCGGTTCTGATCGGTATTCTCACTGCTGGTTGGATTACCCGCCCCATTGAGCGGATTACCCAAGCCTCAGAAGACATGGCAGATGGCAACTTGAAGCAATACGTTAAACACACTCGCCTCGTTGAACTTGATAAGTTGGGAAACTCCTTCAACCGTATGGCAGACCAACTCAAGGAATTGTTTGAAACGTTAGAAGATAAAGTCAAACAACGCACGGCAGAACTAGCAACTGCCAATCACGAAATCATTACCCTCAACGAGAGACTCAAGGAAGACAATCTTCGCATGGGTGCTGAATTGGATATCGTGCGTCAAATGCAGCAAATGATTCTGCCCAATCCTGAAGAACTGGAAATTGAAGGACTCGATATTGCTGGATACATGGAGGCTGCCGATGAAGTCGGCGGCGACTACTATGATGTCTTGAACACCGATGGCGTTGTCACTCTTGGCATCGGCGATGTCACTGGACATGGACTCGAAAGTGGCATCCTGATGCTGATGGCGCAAACGGCAGTCCGTACCCTCAAGGAAATCCGCGAAACTGATCCGGTTCGGTTTTTAGATGCGCTCAACCGCACCCTTTACAAAAACGTGCAGCGCATGAATTCCGAGAAAAGTCTTACCCTAGCTATTTTAAATTACTCCGAAGGATGGGTCAGCATCAGTGGACAACATGAAGAAACGCTCATCGTGCGAAACGGTGGACAGGTTGAACGTATGGACACAATGGATTTAGGCCTCCCCATTGCCCTCCACGATGACATTGCTGAGTTCATCAGTCACATTTCAATTGAGCTACAGCTAGGAGATGGTATAGTGCTATATACTGATGGTATTCCCGAAGCAAAAGACATTAACAAAAAACAGTATGGCGTTGAGCAGATGTGTGAAGTCATTAGCCAAAACTGGCATTTGTCGGCACAAGAAATTAAGCAAGCGGTGATTGACGATTTACGGGGACATATCGGCACTCAAAAAGTATTTGATGATATTACGCTGTTGGTTGTGAAGCGGACCCAATTAGGTGTAGAAAAAAACTCACAGCCTCAAGCCGCCACATTGGTTTAGAGCGATCGCCAATACCTCGAAAAAATCAACGTTTGGGTGAGTACACATTTGTGATATAATCACCTTGATGGTCATAAAATTAGAAAATTTTTTATTGAGAATCTAACTAGCCATGTCTCAAATCTTTGGAGATTTCGTCGAAAGCTTTCCCCCTGCGCAGGATTCGTTAGAATTAACTTTTACCCCAAATTCACTTCCAATTAAAAAGCGCTGGCTTAGTAATCGAATATCGGCTAATTTTATGGCGGATTATTTTTCCAACTTTCTCTCGGTAGATGAGGAGGATCCAGCCCAGAAACGACGCATTAAAGAAAGTAAAGGAGCCGTTAGTTATGTAGCAAATGAACTGTTGGAAAATGCGATAAAATTTAATAATCAAGTAACCAACTTTAAGATTAAATTTGGAATATTCTTTATTGAAGAAGCTGACCTGACCGCCGTGCTTTTCGCTACAAACAGTGTGAGTGCTGAAGGGCTTGATAAGTTTCAGAAATTGATTCAGGAACTCTTGTGCTCCGATCCAGAAAAACTCTACTTGCAACAGATAGAAAAAAGTGCAGAAGAGGAAAATAGTGGAGCATCGGGTTTAGGTTTTTTAACGATGATAAATGATTATTCAGCAAAGATAGGCTGGAAATTTGAAAGAGTGGAAAAAGAGCCTAAAATGATTGCTGTCACGACAATGGTACTCGTTCCAGTCTAGTTCCCAGTTTTTTCCCGAACCCAAATTAAGTTATTAAGAAAGGATAGAACCGATAGTGGCCACTCAAGAAGTTAAAGGTGAAGACTATATTGTTCAATTCGATCCTGACTCTGTAACGGTCTACTTCAAAGGTGAACTTTGCCTTGGTGGATCTACAGAGTACGCTCCTATCACAAACTTACTGAAGGAAGTGGCTGAGTCTGAACCCAACACAATAACGATTGACTTGAGAAACTTGGCATTTGTCAATAGTTCGGGAATTAGTATGTTGTCTAAATTTGTTCTCAGTATGCGAAAAAAGAAAGGAGTTCAGGTAGTCGTTTTGGGGTCGAATGATATGCCTTGGCAAGGAAAATCTCTTAAAAACCTAGAGAAATTGTTGCCCGGACTGAAGTTGGAAATTGAGTAGGCTATCCCTAAAAGTCATAACTTGCAAGTAGCTGATGGTGTACATTTTCCCCTTCTTTTCTATCAACCTTGAGCAAGTCTTACTCATGCTCCGTAGTTTGTTACTAACAGTCGTTGGAGGCACACTGCTATATGGGTTATTGTTTTACACCCTGCAGACGGTATTTCGCCAATAGCAACGAGATATTGCCTTAGTTACGCTCAATGTCTCTGCTAATCATGCCTTGCTCGCCTTTATTCTAACCAGTTTGAATGTTACATTTGACAATTGGAAACTGGAAAGCGAAGGGGTCAAGAGCATCCTACTTGCCAGCATTATTGTTTCCGCAACTTACTGGTTGCTTCGGCTTTTCAACCAAGTTATAATTTACTATAGCAATCCTTGCAGGAGTCGTAAATTTTTTACCCCACCCCAGCCCTCCCCGAACTCGCGGTCCGGGAGTAAGAAATTCACAAATGATTTAGGATCGCTATATCTCAAAGAGTATGCCCAGCAGACAGAAGTTATGTGGGATAACGTCCTAATTTCTTTGCTGGAAGGCGTGATTCCAGTTTTGATTTTCTAGACTGGCGTTGCTCTGATTTTGCAATGTTCCTTTGGAGTTGACTTGACTGGTGTCTGGGTGACGTTAGGAGGAGCAAGCTTGATTGTGGGCTTCGCCACCAAGGATATCCTGGCAAATTTTTTTAGCGGTTTGGGGCTGCTAGTAGATACCCCGTTTGAATTTGGGGATGTGCTGTGGCTAGAAAGCGGCAACCACGGTGTACTAAAAAAGATTGGGCTGCGAGTCACTGAGGTTTATCTGTTTGAAAGTCATACTATCGCTTATATTCCCAACAGCAAGTTGCAAGAGTAGAACATTCTGAACCTGAGCCGTTTCATTGCACCAGTCTATTTCTCAATCCTAGTCTTGTTCCTGTCAAACTGCGATTCGGAAGCCGCCCAGCGAACGATGGAATAGATGATCCGTACCAATCCCGATACATTGGGCAATATTGATACCAAACTGAATTGCCTGGAACGATATTTCAAATGGGAAGACGATGAAAATAACTTTCATGCTAAAAAAGAGAATGGGCGAGGGCGGGTCCTGGCAGAAAATGAAGTAAATCTGAAGCTAGAGGAAATTGAAGAAACACTGGAAGCCTTGGTGGTACTGTTGCAATTTGCTGAGAAAGGTGGATTAAGTTAGGATGACATTGACACAGTCAAGCAAAAATATCAGGATATCCTAAATCTGATCGGGCTGGAAGTCATCGTTTTGGAATTGTCAAAAAAACAAGCGGAGATTTTCTCGGCGGAGGCGATATCCTGGCTTCATCCAATTCAAAGAAACGAATTCTCCTAACTCGCTGATCAGAGGCTGAATCTCAAGAGAACTCCAAAGCTGTAGTCAAGGTCTAAATTCCTATAATTAAATCGCTCGGTTGTTTTTCAAGAACAGCTAAGATTAGGATGTCCCATTTATTCTAAATTATGAGGTTTACCAAATTTTTTCTATTTTTAATAAAACTTCAGTATTTTTAGGCTTTTCAGTTAGAAGCCAGTGCCTGCGGAATTTAAATCCCGGGTTAACAGCTTGCAGTCTGTTTGAAATGATATCTTGCATCAATGTCAATAAAGGGATCGATCGCTCATCCCGTCAGCGATCGATCCCTTTATTGACATTAGTGCTTTCGGTCAATTAAAACTCTTCACTCAAAGCCTTTCTACATAGCGTAAGGCGCGCCGAGGCGCACCCTACCAGATAGATATGCAAGGGTAATTCCTCTTCCTCTCAAAGCTTTTCCCGATCTAAAACAGCTTGGTTCTATTTTTTCTTTGACTCAGAAACATCAGCAATCAAATCGTCTTTGTCAACTTTCGGTACAAAATCAGGGCGTTCTTTGGCTTCCCAACCGGGGGGGCGCTTGGAGTTGTACCAGGCGATCGAGCCGATCGTAACTGCGGCAATAAAGCCAGCAACAAGAACTATTATTGGAGTGGTCAAGCTGACACTTGATTCCGGCACTGGCTGCTGCATCAGCAGATCGATCGTTACTCGCCTGATGGGTGCAACAACTGCCATGGGAGCGGTCAAGCTGATATCTATCATTAGGCTAAATCCTTATCTACTCTACTTTTACATTATCTTAAGTGCTAATGCGGTTTTGTTGATATATCTGAAGACAGAAAAAGTGACAGAATTGCCGTCATAATGGTTAGAGGTTGAAAATAGGAGAGCTAATTTTATGCCGTTGGGGACAATAGCATTGCTGTTGGCTGCTAGTTTCAGCCTGGGTGCTTTACCGCTAACGGGATGGGCGGTGCGAGTCTTTACCCGCCGAGATTTGAGGGCGCTGGGTACGGGGAATGTTGGGGTGTCGGCAGCTTTCATTCACGGGGGGAAATTAGCGGGAATTGCTGCGCTGTTGGCGGAAATTGTCAGGGGAATTACTCCGGTTTTGGCGGGGCGATTTTGGTTTCCGGATGCACCTGCGATCGCGATCGCCCTGTTAATTCCTCTAGTTGCGGGCAGATATGCGATCGCCCGAGGTGGAGGCGTGACCAACGCTGTTTGGGGTCTTTTGGTATTTTCGCCGCCGGTGGCTGTATCCTCGGGCATTTGGGGGCTGCTGGCGTGGGGTTTGGCACAGCGCTGGTGGGGTGAGGGCGATCGGGCGAGACTTTTTGCTTCCCGTTGCGGGTGTCTTTGCACCCCAATCTGGGTTTGGGTGTGGCGACAATCAATCCCCGAATTTTTAGCAGCAGCAGGATTGGCCTTGTTGTTAGCAGCAATTAATTTCAGTCAGGGTGATGATATGGCTTTATCTAAATCGGAACAATTGTTTTCTCTAGATGACTCGTTAGATGCTGCAATTTGCGGGGATAAAGCTGCTAAATTGTCTCAACTGAAACGCGCCGGTTTTAATGTACCTGCTGGTTTTATATTGCCATCGCAGGAAGAAGGAAGTTCGGCAACGAGCAATGTACGGGATGTAACGGATGTAACGGATGTAAAGGATAGAAGGAAGAAGGAAGAAGGAAGAGGGAAGAAGGAAGAAGGAAGTTCGGCAACGGATTATGTAGCGGATTTAACGGATGTAACGGATAGATGGAAGAAGTCTGAGGGAAGTAATAATCTGGAAAATCATGAGGAATTGTCAATTACTGATGCTTTAATCCAAAAGCTAAAATCCCAAATCCCAAATCGAATGATTGTGCGCTCTTCGGCTGCGGGAGAAGATGGCGATACGAGTTCGGCCGCCGGACAATATCACACTATTGGCCCTGTTTTCACTGAAGCAGAATTGCTTGATGCAATTAATCGCTGCCGCCAGTCTTATTGGACTTCCGAAGCTGTTGCTTACCGCCGCCAACGACAACTCCCCGATACCCAAATGGCTGTATTGATTCAGCCTTACATTGACAGCAAAATTGCGGGTGTCATGTTCAGCCGCAATCCTTTAGATGGCGGTTCCCAGATTATTATTGAAGCTTTACCGGGAGGTGCTGAATCTGTTGTCGGCGGACAAGTTACTCCGCTTCATTGGGAAATTGATTTTAGTGCGCCTGAAACTTTAGAAAAAAATTTAAGAAAAATTGAAATAGATTCAATAATTGACAAAGTCATTATAGCAGAATTAGTCCAACAAGCGCAAGCGATAGAAGCTTTTTTTCACGGAATCCCGCAGGATATTGAGTGGAGTTGGGACGGGGAAAAAGTTTGGATTTTGCAAAGCCGCCCGATTACAAATTTACAGCCGTTTTGGACGCGCACTATTGCAGCAGAAGTGATTCCAGGTGCAATTCGCCCCCTAACTTGGTCGATTAACCGGCCACTGACTTGCGGGGTTTGGGGAGAGATTTTTCAGGTGGTTTTGGGCGATCGCGCCAGCCATTTGAATTTTAACGAAACGGCAACTTTGCTGGGTTCTCACGCCTATTTTAATGCGACTTTGTTGGGCGAAATTTTTCGGATGATGGGATTGCCGGAGCAGGGTTTGGAATTTTTACTCAGAGGGCAAAAGATGGGCAAGCCGCCTTTGGGGAAGATTTTGCCTTCTTTGCCTGGTTTGTGGCGTCTGGTGCAGCGCGAGAGGGCGCTCAATGCAGATTTTGAGGTCGATCGCACTTCTATTTTCATCCCCGCACTCCAAAGTCTTCAGAAGGAAGAAGACTCTTCGACTCCGCTGAGGGTAAAAAGAGAGAAGAGGGAAGAGGGAGAGGAATTGGCAATTGCTAATTATCAATATTTGTCGAAATTGTTGGAGAGAGCCGAGCAAATTCAGGAGTGGCTGAAACCGATTACTTACTACAATATATTAGGGCCGATCGGGCTGGCAATTCGCAAAGCAATTTTTCGCGTGGCTGATGAATGGCTTGTCAATGATACTGCTCCGGAAATTGCCTCTATCCGAGCTTTGCAGCAATTATCTCAAAAGTTGCGAAAAACTGCGATTTTGCAAGGTGACGAGACTGTTTCAGTCGCCGAGTTAGCACAGGTATTTGCTGAAAGTTCCGCTTTACAAGCCGAATTTGCACAGTGGCTTGATAGTTATGGATATTTGAGCGAAGTGGGAACGGATATCGCTGTTCCTACTTGGCGAGAACAGCCGGAAACTTATCAAAAATTGCTGATAACTCTGGCTCAAAAACCTGCTGTGGCTAATTTAGCAGAAACTGGTAAATTAGGCTTGACATTTGCTCAGAAATGGCGCTTAAATAAATGTCAGCAGCGATCGCTCGTCAAAAACGAAATAAGCGAAATTTACGCGCGGTTGTTGGCTCATTTACGCTGGACTTTTTTGGAGATAGAAGCTTGCGGATTGGCAATGCAGGTGTTTCAGGAAAGCGGGGATATTTTTTATCTGGAATTTGGGGAAATTCAGCAGTGGATTCGCAGCGGCGCGAGTGTTTGTTTTCAGGATACAATTAGCCAAAGGCGCGATCGCCTGTTAGCCGATCGCGATCGCCCGATTCCCCCTGTCGTCTACGGCAATTTGCTGCCAAATTCTGAGAAAAGGTCGATCGTCCCCGCAACATCCGAAACTAATATCATGCAGGGAATCCCCGCAAGTATCGGCTGCGTCGAAGGCTTTGTCAAGATTTGTCGCACCGTGACAGCAGATTTAGGAGAAAATGCGATCGCAGTAGTTCCTTACACCGATGCAGGTTGGGCACCCCTGCTATTAGGAGCAACAGCAATTATCGCCGAAGTTGGCGGCCAATTGTCTCATGGAGCAATTATCGCTCGCGAGTACAAAATTCCCGCAGTTATGAATATTGCTGAAGCTACAACTCGCTTGCGAGACGGTCAAAAAGTCCGAGTAGACGGATATCTCGGCACTGTAGAATTGCTGGAATAAGTAATATCAAATCCGTTGACATCGGAATTATGCATCTCTCTCTTATCTTTCTCTGTGTCCTCTGTGCCCTCTGTGGTTTAATCATTCCGATACAACCGGAATTGAT
This sequence comes from Microcoleus sp. OTE_8_concoct_300, assembly GCF_031383065.1. Classification (NCBI taxonomy): domain Bacteria; kingdom Bacillati; phylum Cyanobacteriota; class Cyanophyceae; order Oscillatoriales; family Microcoleaceae; genus Microcoleus; species Microcoleus sp. OTE_8_concoct_300. The sequence continues at coordinate 19,389 of NZ_JANMZH010000514.1, forward strand.
ATAAGCCCACTAAAAAACAGAATACTTAGCTGCCGACTTGTTAAAGAAGTCGGGGAGCGAACTCGAATAAGCCGAAAGAAAAATGTAAAAATTCATTTATCTTGTAGGGGCGGTTTCCACCAACAATAATTGCCCAAAACAAACCATCTCGTAAACCCGCCCCCACCCCACCAAAAACCTTTCCTAGGCTTTTAAGAAATTCTCGACAACATAGTTCCCCACATTTCTACCAGCACTCAAACCCTCTACGTTAGCACTCATGAAATGAATCCCTCCGTAAAGGCGACTCATCCCCGATTCGTTGGCCGCTTCGCTGAAGCTTTGGTAGGTTCGCAAACTGTTGACCGATTGATCTCCCTTGTCCCCAAACCCAAAATCCGAACCAAATACAGAACTCATAACTGCATCTGCTGCACCGCTAAAGGTACTGTGGCCCGACATATACTCCGGGAAAGGCGGAGTAGTTAGCAGCGGAGTCCACAGGGGGTCAGCCGTCGTGTTGGGATTGTTGTCTGTGTCAGCTTGGCGAATAGCTGTCACCGGCCGCCACAAGTTGTACTCATACTTGGCATCCCAGCAGCTAATAGCTGCATCGGCGAGGGCAATATTTAGCAGGGCGAACACCCGGGCGCTATCTTCCAGCGATTTACCCCCCAGGGCAGAGACATCTTGGGCGATTTGGTTCCAGTGGCCCGGAGGGGTAAACGTACCTGCGCCGTTGGCCCAGAATTTGGCGATGGCTGTTTGGTCGGGAGTCCGAGTGAGGCTGTCACTTTTGCCGATTTCTTTGACATAGTTAACTTCCTCTGCGTACTTGGCGCCCTCAAGGGCGGGCGGGCCGGGCGGGCGGAACTGAGAACCGCTAGTCATCGCAAAAGGAGTCACCTCCGGCCACTGTGGCGCCAGCGCGGCGGCAAGGGCAGGGGGAGTCGGCGTCCAACTGCCAAGGTCGGTTTTGGGGGTGTACTGCACTACTTTCGTGATGCCGTCTGTATTCCGCGAACTGATAATTTGGTCGGCAACTTGCTGTCCGAGGGCGATGCCGTCTTGTTTGGCTTTGCCGTCGGGAATTTTTGCTAGAGATGATTGCAATGCTGCGTCGAATTTACCTGCTTGTGCTGGGTAGAGGCCCACGAGGGTGCGGTGGGCTGCGGCTGCTGTGGCGGCTTCTTCGGATGCCCCTGCTGGTGCATCTATGCTGACTAGGTAAGGGCTGTATTTTTTGCTAATAGAGTTAACAGAGTCGTAAATGGCTGCGTGAACCATTGCCATGTTGCGGGAGGCGAGGGGAGGCGCGCTGCTGGCTGTCCGCACGGCGTCGAGTAAGGTGGTGTTCCACTCTGTGACTGGGTTTCCCGATCGGTGAGTTGTGAAGTTGGATCGGTTGATGCTGCTGCTGTTGACTCCTGGCAATACTGCTAAATATTCGCCTGTTAGTTTGTCTTGAATTACGGTACTGTTGCTGTTGGCGTCTGTGCCTTGCTGGATGTTTAAGTCTTCAAATGCTAGGCCGTCTAGCAATCGAATTTTGTCATTGCCGTTGCCGAAGTCGGGGATATAGTCGGCTGTGGCTACAGTTGCGCCGCCGCTGCCTTTAGCAATGGCAAATATATCATCCCCTGTGCCGCCAGTTATGGTATCGCTACCTGCGCCCCCGTAAATGCTATCGTTGCCGGAATTGCCGGCAATTAGGTCGCTGCCTTTGCCTCCCCAGAGGATGTCGTCGTCGTCTCCGCCAACAATCGTATCGTTGCCTTGATCACCGCAAATTTTGTCTTTGCCTGCATCGCCTTCGAGAAAGTCGTCTCCGCTGTTGGCATAAATTATGTCGTTGCCATCCAATCCGTTAAATCTGTCAGCTTGGATGGTTCCTTCAAGATAGTCAAATTTAGCACTAGGGGTGAGGGATGCCATGTTTATTTATTGAATCTTTTGATTAAATCGCAAAGCTTTCGTAACGTCTGTAGATGCTTAGGTCTGTTTACGCCGGATTTAATATTATTAAACTTTCTGGTTGGAAAGTAAACTCGGCAGCATAACTTTATT
>NZ_JANMZH010000522.1:0-6710 GCF_031383065.1 Microcoleus sp. OTE_8_concoct_300
CTGACGGGGCGACAGGTCGCCTGAAAATCAGACAGGGAGACAACTCTAGACAAATAGCCTGAAAAAAGATAGGGTAAAAAAGCTTCTTACCTAAAAAACACTTAAATGATAGCAGAATCATATCATGCCCATTTGTCAAAAAAACTCACACATTCTAACTACTTATTAACAATTTTATTGATTCAAGTAGTGCAATCGATTAAAGAAGTTACATTAGAAAGCATAGCGACAAAACTAGCGATGCCCATTAAATTTGAAAGTAGAAGAAAAAAAATTCAGAGATTTTTATCAGATGATGAATGGAATTTAGATGATATTTGGTTATCCCTAGTAATTGCTTGGATTCAAGGCAATATTAAACAGAATAATGTTGTCTATTTAGCAATAGACCGAACCAAATGGCAATCAAATAATATTTTGATGGTCAGCATGATTTGGCGAAAAAGAGCTATTCCTATTTATTGGAAAATGCTTGACAAACAAGGGAACAGCACATTAGAAAATCAACAATTCGTATTAACGCCAGTATTCGATGCCTTATCAGATTATAAATTGCTCGTGTTAGGAGATCGTGAATTTTGTAGTGTTACCCTCGGAAATTGGCTGAGGGAGAAGAAAGTAGATTTCTGTTTACGACTAAAAAAGAATGTTTGTATCAAGATTGAATCGGAGTTATGGGCTGAACTAAAAATGCTAGGATTAGAGCCAGGAAATAGCTTTTTCAATCAAGAAGTAACAATCAGAAAAACTGCACCCATTACGGGGTTTAATCTAGCAGGTAAGTGGCTGGGTAAATATCGAAATATTACTACAAAAGAACCTTGGTATATTCTGACAAGCTTGGCAGATATACAAGCCGCAGTTGATGCTTATGCAAAAAGATTTGGAATTGAGGAGATGTTCAGAGACTTTAAGGGTGGAGGATATAACCTAGAAAGGACTAATCTCACAGGTGAGCGACTGAGTAAATTATTAATTTTGTTATCACTAGCATACTTGAAGAGTATAATTCAAGGGATAGAAATTAAGTCAAAGCAAGTTCAAGAATATCTAAGTAGAAAAACAGAAAATTATAGAAAATATGCACGTCATAGCACTTTTTATATTGGACTTTGGGGTGAATCATGGGTCGATTCGATGTTTAGTAATTGGCAGGTTGTTGTTGAATTAATGTCTTTGTCTCCACATAAACTACCTAATTACCAACAAGGAATAAGAGCTATGAGGCTTATTCTATCAGCGTTATAAGCGACTTGTCGCCCCGACAGCAGATATCATGCAATAAAAAACTGCTATATGTACGCAATTAAAGGTGAACTAGCAATAAAAATATGCCCGCGTTCGCATCGAAGATTGAAACGCGAGCACAACGATAGCGAGCCATAAGTTGGCGGCTATTTCAGATTGGGGTTTTTCTAACTAAAGGTGTGAATTAGCTTATAAATCAATACGCTTGGGTTAAAAATATTTATTCCTCGGAGATCCCCTAAATCCCCCTTAAGAAGGGGGACTTTGAGTAAGTTCTTGTTCCCCCCTTTTTAAGGGGGGCTAGGGGGGATCGAGCTTAACTGAACCGTATTGGCTTATAAATAGCTAATCTAGGACACGAAAGCTCAATTGAGCGATCTCTTCGCACGCTCTACAGTTTGGTAGTCCTCTCCCCAGAACCCCCAGCATAACCGCCGTAGCTGCTCTCACTTCTGTTGTCCAAGCTCGTTTCCTTCACAAACCCGGTGTAAGCTTCCATTCCGTGTTCGCCGATATCCAAACCTTCAGCCTCCTCTGAAGCAGAAACGCGGATACCCAGCAAAGCTTTGAGTGCCGCCCAAAAAATCGTACTCAGCAGCACGGTCATCCCGCCTACAGAGATTATGCCGACCAACTGCGCCCAGAGTTGACCGAAACCTCCGCCCACAAGCAATCCGGCTGCCGGGCCTGTGGTATAAAGTCCAGTTGTAGGCCCGTCCGCAAACAGCCCAACTGCCAGAGTTCCCCAGATGCCGCAGACTAAGTGAACTGAAGTTGCCCCTACAGGGTCGTCAATTTTCAAGTTGTCGAAGAAAGTGACTGCAAAAACTACCAGGATACCGGCGATCGTGCCGATTATGGCAGAGTTGGGCACGTTGATCCAAGCGCAGCTCGCTGTTACCCCGACTAAGCCTGCGAGGATGCCGTTGATAATCATCGAAAGGTCGGGTTTGCCCAGGTACAGCCAAGCTGTAATCGTTGCAGCAACTCCCCCGAAGGCGCCGGCGGTGTTGGTGGTGATGGCAATGTGGGCGATCGCATTTGGATCGACTGCCATTGTCGAACCGGGATTGAACCCGAACCAGCCCAACCACAGAATCAAACAGCCCAGAGTGGCAATGCTCATATTGTGTCCCGGCATCGCCACAGTATCGCCGTCGCGGTACTTGCCGAGCCGCGGCCCCAAAAATGCCGCTCCCATCAAAGCAGCCCAACCGCCTACCGAGTGAACCACTGTCGAACCGGCAAAATCCCAGAAGCCTGCTTTTGCCAGCCAGCCGCCGCCCCAAATCCAGTGTCCGGTAATCGGGTAAGCAATGCCTACTAGCAGCAAGCTGAAAATTAAGAAGTCAATGAATTTAACTCGCTCTGCAACTGCTCCAGAAACGATCGTGGCAGCAGTTCCGGCAAAAACTAATTGGAAAAAGAATTTAGCGTTGAGGGGCACTCCCGTCCAGTTTAATGAGCTGAAAATGCCTTGATAAGCGTCTCCTGTGGCGGGGCTGTTGTCGGCTACATTCCACAGGAAAAATCCGCCGCTGCTGCCGATAAAACCGTTGCCGTTGCTGAACATTAAGGCAAAGCCGATCGCCCAAAATGCGAGCGTAGAAAGCGCAAAAACAATCAAGTTTTTTGACAGCACGTTGACTGCATTTTTTTGGCGGCAAAAACCGGTTTCCAACATACAGAAACCGGCGTTCATAAAGAAGACTAGCATCCCAGCCACCATGACCCACATGGTATCCATGCCCACCTTAAGGCTGGCTAATTGTTCCTCGGTGGTTGGCGCGGGAGCTGTTTGGGCTACCGCCGCATATCCCCACACCAAGACGATGATTGCTACTATTGGTATGCAGGCTTGCCAACTTGGACTGAGGCGGGCGATCGTCCTTTGTAATTTCTTGAACCTGTTAACTTTGGTCAAAAAGTTAGCTGCTGGCAAATTTAAAGACTCCCGCCTGGCTTGTTTCGACTTTTTCTTTCCGACAGTCATTTTCATCACTTTCACCCTCTTTACGGCTAGTAAGCTCAGCAATATTCGGAAAACTTTCCAATTTTACTACAAAAGTTTAGAGATTATTTGTTCAGATTGAGATAGTTTTGATAGCCTAGCTCTTCTAGTTGATTTTGTTTTTTCATTACTGATTCCGACAAAGTTTTGCGGTACTGCAGGACTCGCTCTAGCAATTCTGGCTGATGAGCTGCTAGTATCTGAACTGCCAGCAAGCCAGCATTCTTAGCGTTGCCGATCCCCACTGTGGCTACGGGTATCCCGGCTGGCATTTGCACGATCGAGTACAGCGAATCTATCCCTTGCAGGTGGCGGCTGGGTACAGGCACGCCAATTACTGGCAAGGGCGTTAAAGATGCTACCATACCTGGGAGGTGCGCAGCTCCCCCGGCACCTGCGATAATGACTTTCAAGCCTCGTTGGTGAGCGGTTTGGGCGTATTCCACCATGCGCGAGGGGGTGCGGTGCGCCGAGACGATCGCCACGGAGCAAGCAACGCTGAATTCTTCGCAAACGGAGATCGCTTCAGACATGGTTGGCAAATCCGAATCGCTACCCATGATAATTCCAACTGTGGGTTCATTCATGCAATTTTCAGATGTGAGATTTCAGATTAATGGTAATTTTAAATTATGACGTTAACTCAAATTTAGATATTTTCTAGCAAAACTGAGGCTCGGAAGCAATTTGGTTACAAGCCACCATGCAGAAAGCAAAAAGCTCCGCATCCTCATAATCCGCCTCCAGATTTATCCCTCGGAGCAAATCTAAAATCTAAAATCTAAAATCTAAAATCTAAAATCTAAAATCTAAAATCTAAAATCTAAAATCTAAAATCTAAAATCTAAAATCGGATGACTGAAGCCACAACCCCAACTGCCGCCCCCACAGATATTCTCAATGCTCGCCTCCCCGGTTGCAAGGATTTGCAGATGCTTGCTGTTGACGAAACGGGAATCATTCAACAAGTTTTGCCGATGGACGCCGTATTTAAACGGATTTGTCCTCCCGATTTGCAAGTGCTTGATGTAGCAGGCGATTGGCTTTCTCTGGGCGGTGTTGACTTGCAGATTAACGGCGCCCTCGGTTTTGCTTTTCCCGATTTAGAAAGCAAGGATAGTGAAATTTTGCCGAAAATTTGTCAATTTTTGTGGAATCAGGGAGTGGATGCTTTTTTGCCGACTTTGGTTACAACTTCGCTGGATAAGTTTAGGCGATCGCTCTCGACTATAGCTGATTATATCCGCACTGTACAAACCACTTCTCCTGCAACAATTCAACCCAAAACAGCGGAAATTCTCGGCGTTCACCTCGAAGGTCCTTTTCTCAACCCCCAGAAGCGAGGAGCTCACCCAATTGAGTTTTTGTTACCGCTAACTATAGAAAATGTCAAGCAAGTTTTAGGAGATTGTGCCGATATTGTCAAAATAATTACTTTAGCGCCGGAGTTAGACAGCACTGGCGAAGTGATTTCCTATTTGCAAAGTTTGGGAATTTCCGTGAGTCTCGGACACTCCCAAGCGACGGCAGAGCAAGCCCAGCAAGCATTTGCTCGGGGAGCTTCAATGGTAACTCACGCTTTTAATGCGATGCCGAGTTTGCACCACCGAGAACCGGGTTTGTTGGGAGCGGCGATTGTTGATCCGGGCGTTAAATGCGGTTTAATTGCTGACGGGAAGCACGTTTCTCCGACAATGATTGATTTTTTGCTGCGCGCTGGCAGGTACGAAAAAGGCGTTTTTTTAGTGAGCGATGCTTTGGCTCCTTTGGGTTTGCCTGAGGGTGTTTATCCTTGGGATTCCCGACAAATTGAAGTCAGAAAAGGTACAGCTTGGGTCAGATTAGATTACCACTCGCCCCTGGAATCTGCTACTTTGGCAGGTACAACTCTGCCGTTGTTGGCGGGAGTGCAGAATTTGGTGAAGTGGGGGATTTGCGACGCCGAAAGTGCGATCGCGCTGGCAACTGAATCTCCTAGAAGTGCGATCAGAATTTCGGGAATTATTGGCAAATCGGCAACTCAATTGTTGCGCTGGAATTTAAATGTGGCGACAAAGGAATTGACTTGGCATCGACTCTTTTAACCTGTTATACCATTCTAGATTAAAGAATTCAAAAATTGAATCATGGGGAATGTGGGACCTGGTATTACCCGATCGATTTGAGATTGGAGATTTGAGATAGGCGGTTTTAATCTAAAATCTTAAATCGCCTATCTCAAATCCCTGGTTGCCAGTTGCGGGTTTTCCGAACCGGATTGCTATATAATATCTAACCGTTGGCAATAACTCAGTAGCAGGCAGATCGATGAATTTGGTAGACGACAAGACTATAGTTAGACAGTATTTTAACTCGACGGGATTCGATCGCTGGCAGCGAATTTACGGCGACGGCAAAGTCAATAAAGTTCAGCTAGACATCCGCACCGGGCACCAGAAAACGGTGGATACAGTCATCGAATGGCTGCAAGCTGACGGCAATTTACCCGGGCTTTGTGTCTGCGATGCCGGCTGCGGTGTGGGTTCTCTGAGCATTCCTCTGGCTGACGCTGGGGCAATTGTTTGCGCTAGTGATATCTCTGAAAAGATGGTAGCAGAAGCTTACGATCGATCGACAGCAGTTCCCGGCAAGCTCTACAACATCTCCTTCGCCGCCCAAGATTTGGAAGCCTTAACCGGCAATTTCCACACAGTGATTTGTTTGGACGTGCTAATCCACTATCCTCAAAATAAGGCTGCAGAAATGATCGCTCACCTAAGTTCGATCGCCGAATCGCGACTAATTCTTAGTTTTGCACCCAAAACTTTAGCACTCACCGCCCTCAAAAAAATTGGTGAACTTTTCCCCGGTCCGAGCAAAACTACCCGGGCTTACCAGCACCGCGAAGCTGATATTATCAAAATCCTAGAAAACAATGATTTTGTTATTAACAGAACAGCGATGACTAGCACTAGCTTTTACTATTCTCGCTTGCTGGAAGCTGTGCGAAAATAGGTGAAAAATATTTGCAAATTCTGAGGCCAGTTTAGAGCGTTTATTGGCGAAGTGGGCCTGGTTTATACAATTTGTTGGTGGGGTGGGGGCGGGTTTATATAATTTGTTGATGGGTGTCAAAAATTTTGACGAACCCGCCCCTTGTACCGCTCATTCAACAGCAAGGTGGAGAATATGTCCCACTGAAAGAAGATGAAATCAAACCGCTGTTAGCTATTCGGGCTGTTCATCAGAAGCGCGAAGTAGATTATGGGGTGAGTGAGGAGCAGATTTTCAATTTTCTTGCAGAAAAAGGTGCTGAGAAAATGCTAGGGGCTAGCAACCCCTTGCTTAGAGAGATTCTTAGCGATCCGTCCTATCAGGTTCCTACCGATCTGATTGAAGATGAACCCGTAACTGTAGCGGAGTCTATTATGGATGACTTATCGGAGTCCGAAGAATTAGATAAGTCGTGCGA
>NZ_JANMZH010000536.1:0-14593 GCF_031383065.1 Microcoleus sp. OTE_8_concoct_300
TCCCACAAACTTGTGGAAGTTATTTAATTCTCATTCCTTAGAATATATCGCTCGAAGTTTTTTCTCACGAGATCGGTATCCTATCGCAGTGGCCACAGGCTATATTAAAATGATCGAGTTGTAGATTTTAATTTTTAATTATTTATGCGTATTTGGGAAGCCGATTTTTACCGCCGCCCTCTCCAAGACGACACTGGCAAACCACTGTGGGAACTCTTAATTTGCGACTCGGAAGGCAGTTTTCAATTTAGCGCTGTTTGTCGCCAGGGGGCCGCAAATTCTAATTGGCTAGCCTCGCAGTTGCAGCAGCAAGCTCAAACCCAAAATTGGCCCGACTTGATTCAAGTATTTAGACCTCAGTCTCTGGGCTTAATCGAAGCTGCGGGCCAAGTTTTGGGTGTCAAGGTAGAAGCGACTCGGCGGACTGCGGCTCTGAAATTGTTGCTGCAACAACGCGCAAAAGAATATTCGAGTATGCCTAATTATACAGGTGAAGCTTACAGTGCGATCGCCCTCGACTCGCCGCCGCCCGTACCCTTACCCGAAAACCTCTGGGGCGATGGCTGGCGTTTTGCTTCCCTACCCGCCGGCGACATTGAAGATGCTTTCCAAGGGCGTCCCCTGCCAATTTTGGAAATGCCAGAATTGCTGTTACCGCTGAATTTGGGCTTGGCCTCAACAGTACCCGTACCGGGAGTTGTGATTGACGGCGGACGCCAGTCTATGCGGTTGGCTAAATGGCTTCAGGATGCCAAACCTTTGGCTTTGAATTATATCGCTGGAGAACCTGACGGATTGATATTAGAAGCTGGGTTAGTAGATAGGTGGGTTGTGGCTACTTTTGAAGATAGCGAGGTGAAAGCAGCGGCCCAAATTTACCAACAGCGCAAGCAATTAAGTAAAGGATTACATTTTTTGTTAGTGCAGCCCGATGATAGTGGCATGACTTATACAGGCTTTTGGCTGCTGAATTTTGATCGATAAGATGTAAATAATATTTTTGTGATGTCGCGCGCGCGCCGAAAAATAGTAAAACACTGCCCGAACTCAGTTCCAGCAGATACAGACTCAAACACAACTTTTAAAACAGCTTCTTGAGCAAGCAAGACATAGTGCGACCCATTTATTCTACCACTAAAATCAATCCGTTTTGGATGCCCTGACACACTCGGTGGATGTGAGACTGGTCTTTCTCGTTAAGACCTTTCTGGGCTAGCATTGCTGACTTCAGCAGCCGTCTGTCAAGGGGGGTAATTTGGCGAAAAGCAAAGATGCGCTCGACGATCGCCTCGATCGAGATTTTGGGAACGTTAGCAGAGCTGACTGTCATGGTCTTAACACGCTAAAAGTACGTAACAGAACTATGTACCTTTATTTTTAAAGATTTCGTGAAGTCATACTGTGATTAATATCACATACTTTTTGTGACAATGTAGTGTATGCCCGGTGACGGTTGTCACGAAATCTTCAATTATCTTTACCCCAACTTAACGATGGCCCGATAGAATCACTCTTGTAAAACTCAGGCAGACAGTAAAAATGGCACAAGCAAAGATCGGAATTATCGGCGGCAGCGGTTTGTATAAAATGGAGGCCCTGAAGGAGATTGAAGAGGTAAAAATTGATACACCTTTTGGATCCCCATCGGATGCCGCAATTGTGGGAACTTTGGACGGTACGCCCGTAGCATTTCTGGCTAGACACGGCCGCAACCACACTTTTTTGCCCTCAGAAGTGCCTTACCGGGCAAATATTTATGCTATGAAGAGTTTGGGAGTTGAGTATTTAATCTCAGCGTCGGCGGTGGGTTCCCTGAAAGCAGAGGCGAAACCTTTAGATATGGTAGTGCCGGATCAGTTTATCGATCGTACAAAAAATCGAGTTTCTACCTTTTTTGGAGAAGGAATTGTTGCTCACATCGCATTCGGCGATCCGGTTTGCCGCGAATTGGCTAAAGTATTGGCAAGTGCGATCGAATCCTTGAACCTCCCCGACGTTACCCTGCACCGGGGCGGCACTTACGTCTGCATGGAAGGCCCCGCATTTTCCACAAAAGCAGAATCCCACCTTTACCGTAGTTGGGGAGCGACAGTCATCGGGATGACAAATTTGCCCGAAGCAAAATTAGCCAGAGAAGCAGAAATTGCCTACGCAACTTTAGCATTAGTCACCGATTATGACTGCTGGCATGAGGATCACGACAGCGTAACAGTAGAAATGGTAGTTGCCAACTTGCACCGCAATGCAGCAAATGCCCAAAAAGCCATTCAAGAAACAGTCCGGAGGTTAACAGAAAATCCCCCCGTTTCCGAGTCCCATTCAGCTTTGAAATATGCAATTCTGACTCGGCTGGATCAAGTGTCTGCCGCAACTCAAGAGAAAATGGGTTTGCTATTGCAGAAGTATTTGTAGTTGAAATTGAAGCGGTAATCATCAGGTTATGCGTGATTCCAGATGTGTAAGGTGCGCACTGCGCACCCTACATCATAGGGAGAAAGCAGAAATATTTGGGGTCTAATCAATATCAAATCGAGGCGAATTACTATTTGCCAATGACTGATCATATTACGATAGTTCCTTCTCTTTATGTAATTGGCAATTTGAGTAATTGTAGTGACAATCCAATGGTGTTTGTGCGTCACTTACGAACCTAGTTTAGTTTTTAAGGGTGATGGGAAAAGGGTAGAAGTGGATTTTTTTTATGCTAGCCTTTTGAGACTGGGAATTACAGTGAGGTAAGAGGTAGGGACACCGCACCGTGCCCATTGGTGTAAACTGCAATCTGAAAGCCCCTCTGAGACTTAAGTCCCTGTCTAATAGCTTAAGTCCTCTCAAGAGGACTAATTAAGTTTAAAAGTCTTCTTAGTCTTCTTCAGAGGACTTGCTCTTTGAGGCAGGGGTTTTAACCCCTGTCGGACTAAGAGTTTGACCCTAAGTTGACACGCTTTGGGTTCTTGGAGTGTCCTGACGCGGATTGATCGATAAGTAATTTTTTCAGGTGGTAATTTTACTAGGAATTTATGATTAATAGTGCAGTTGATTCAAATCAAATCATTGATGTTGCAGTTGTGGGTGGTGGTGTTTCTGGGGCCTACGCTGCTTGGCGGTTAGCATATGGGCACAAATCTTCTAAGATTCGTCTCTATGAATTGAGCGATCGCATTGGTGGCCGGTTACTATCAATGACAATGCCGGGGATGCCTCATGTTCAGGCTGAGTTTGGTGGGATGTATGTGACGGAATCTCAGACTATTGTCTGGGAATTGATTAAGTTGCTGAACCTCAAGACAACACTTGTTGACTTTAGTAGTCCAGGAGTACGGGCATATATTCGGGATAGGCATTTGTTGATGAGTGAATTTAACCAACCGGATAAAGTACCTTATAATTTACGGCCGGATGAAGAAGGTAAAATTTATGAGGAATTGTTCGATTTGGCTGTTGGGCGGGCGATTCCAGGGAAAGATTTAACTCCTGCTTATTTTGCTTCCGAAGAGTGGAAGCGCGATCGCGAAACGCTGAAAATTGACGGTCAACACTTGTATGATTTGAGTATTTGGGAAGTGTTGCTGAAGGAAATTAGCAACGAGGCTTATAATCTCTGTTTGGATACGGGCTTTTTCTATTCGCAATTGGGTACTTGGAATGCGGCTAGTGCGATCGCTACGAATATATCTCTTCCCTTCAGCGATAGTTGGTACATGATGGCTGATGGCTACCAAACATTACCGAAAACCCTTGCGACAGAATTTGATAGAGAGGGTGGGGAAGTTTGCCTAAATCATCGCTTAAAAACCTTCGATCGCACCTCTGAAGGACTGATTAGGTTAAATTTTGTCGATCGGGCTGGCCATTCCCTCCCGCCTGTGTTCGCGAAACATCTGATTTTGGCAATGCCGAAGCGATCGCTAGAACTGTTGGCTGTAGAAAATCAGCAGAATTTCCTATTTAGCAATTCAACTTTTCAGAAAAATATCCAAACCGTTAGCAGCGATCCCGCTTACAAACTTTTCCTCGGCTATCATCATCCTTGGTGGCATCTACTAGATATTCAGGGTGGTACTTCAGCTACAGATTTGCCCATGCAAAAGTGTTACTACTTCGGTACAGAAAGCGCACAAGGGGGCGATACCAATAATCACAACTCGCTATTATTAAGTGTTTTTTCTGATAATATTGCAGCGGGTTTTTGGCAAACAATGGCCTATAATCCAGAGTATCCAGAAAAATGTCCAGCTTTTCGCGGAGAACTAGCCGAAACACCAGAATTGAGAGCTTTTATAAAAAGTGATGGTTGTATAATTATAGACCCCTTAGTTCCTTCTCAGAATATGGTACAGACGGCCCAGCAACAACTCAAAGCCCTACACAATTTAGCAGATATTCCAGAACCTTATACCGCCCTTTATATCGACTGGCAAAAAGATCCCTACGGGGGTGGATGGCACTATTGGAACCCCCGCTGCCAGCCTTGGGAAGTGATGAAACAGATGCGACATCCGATTCAGGGCGCTAATGTTTATGTCTGTGGGGAAGCTTATTCAAATATGCAAGGATGGGTACAAGGAGCGTTGAATAGTGCAGAATTAATGTTAGAGGAAAACTTTAACTTGAGTCGGCCTGCATGGTTGTCACCTAGTTATGATTTGGGGTCATAAAAATCATTTTAATTTTCGTCAATCCCCGTAGTAGGGACATAGCGCCGTGCCCATTGGTGTCAACTTAAGACTGAAACCCCTGATAAATCTCGCTTTTAGCCCAGTCTAGATCCCCCTAAATCCCCCTTAAGAAGGGGGACTTTGAGAATATTCCTGTCCCCCCCTTATTAAGGGGGGCTAGGGGGGATCTAAGTTTAATAGTCAAACCCCCGAGTCTGTGACTGGGTTAGAAGTTAAGTTGACACCAATGGGCAGTGCCCTGTCCCTACCTGTATAGGAAACTAATTACCGACTTCCTAAGATAAACTCTCCCACTGAGGATTCTGCAAAATAATCGCATCCTGCTGCTGCTGCAAATAACTCGGAATTTCCCGCGCCAACTCCCGACGGCGCGAGATTCATTGCTGTTGCCACTAAATACATGGTTTGATACAAAACCCCAACGTGCTTTAATATCAGACTATAGGCCATTGATTCATAGCCCCAACTTACTCTCGAAAACCGAGAGGATAGCAGAATTAAAATCTGTGGTTCTCCTTCTATCTGTACTGAGAAACCTGCACTTTTTAGCAAGGCTTCTACCTGCTTTGTTTTCCCAGAAATTTTACAAAGTTGGTGATCTTGAGGTGCATAATAATACAACCCAGAATCAATATTTTCACAGAAATTGATAGCAGTATAAATCTCTAAATCGTAGCAAGCGCCTCCCGTTGGATAAGGCCTATTGCTACAATCCATGTTATCTCTGGGGACAATCTCGCGCAATCTCGCGGAACGATAGAGAAATTCTCCTAATTGTTCAACAGTAATCGGCTTCTCTCCATGTTGCCGAATTGATTTTCTTTCTTCTAAAATTGCTGTAAAAGGTCTATCTATTTGTTTCAAACTATCGAGGTTGGGTTTATAAAGATTAATAATCTCGTTGGATGGTTTGTCTTTGAGCACGGGTGTCGGTTCGATTTGCCCTAAAAATCGAAAGGTTTTACCAATCAGATTGGAATGTCTGCCGCCTCGACTGCGGGAGTGAAATAATAAATCGTGAAATTCCCATTGAGTTAGAGTTTCACTTTGTTCTAAGCTGCTATTGTTGTTAACAGATGATAGCACTTCAGTAGCTAACAAAAAGCTGATAAATAATCGGGCAGTGGCTTCAGAAATCCCCGGAATTTGGGTTAAATCCGAGATGGCTTTAGGTTGCGAGAGTTCGTTGATTAAAGCTGCACTGCGCCAATCTTCGAGGATAATTTTCGCTTTGGAAAGGGGTGATTCTACAACAAGATGAGATTTCTCTGAGTGGCAATAGGCAAAGCGTGAAAGTTGATAGTTATTATCAGTAATTGTCTCTGATAATTGCCATTTATAGGGTGTGGCTATGGGGACGGCTGTAGCGATCGCACTGCCGTCTATTTCTAAAGTATGGTAAACTAAACCCAGGAGGACAAATTGTTCTAGGTAGTAGTAGAATTTAGCGAGGGCGGAACTGCCATCGGTAGAAACTACCAGTTGAGTTAGGGCTGTTTCGGTTGCGCCTGCGGTAGAAATAATTTTAATCGCGGCGACAATTCCGGGGGAGAGTTTGTTGAGGTTAAATTCGATGTAGGGTGATTTTAAAATTAAGCCTTTTTCGGCATCCTCAATTAGAGAAATTTCTGGTTTAAAAGTTAGGATAATTTGGGGTATGGTGTCACTCATAATTAATCTTAAAAGAATATGGGAAATGGGTTTATTTGGTGTTCCGGGATGGGTGCATCTCGCCAGCCTAATTTAACGGGAATGTCATAAAGTCGCCCTGGTGCTAAGCGCTTCCAAAAGTGCCGCATTCCTGGTACTATGACTTTAATTACATTTAACCCAATGTCTGGCCTGGTTTGATCTAAAACAAAGGTTTCTAAGCCTAATGTTTCAGCTATTTTTACGCACTTTTCAACGTCTGCTTTTAAATCATCGCTGGCTAAGGGGGGATAGTCAGATAGTAATTTTAAAGGTTGAGAAGTATCGGGCGTTAAATAAGATTTATTTTCTAGGGTGGCGGTTTTGTACCACTCAACGCTGAGGCCGTCGGAAACGCCGTAATTTGTGCTACCATCGCTGTTGAAGGTTAATACTGCGGGTAAAGATTGATTGACTTCTGTTAAAGCGCGAGATAGGGCAATTTTGGGATCGAAATGTGCGCCAAAACCAAAAATAATGTCTTCGATTTCTCTGTCGATGCGGTGAGAAAGGGCGGCAAAAACGGGGATGTTAAAATCGGTGGTGAGGTCTAAAACCCACAGCGATCGCTCTATACTTTGATAATAGTTTCTGAGTTCTTGAATGTAGGAATCGTTAAAGCTATCTAAATCAACGGCAGGGACTTTAACCCGATTGTACCACCACAAGGCAACGCTATCTCGCTCGACTAATTCCATAAACCCTTGCAAAATTGCCTCTTCTTTGGTATTGCCGGCGGCGGCACCGTTGGAGTCCGCCCAACAGTCGGGTTTTTCGGGTTTGGGATAGCCGTAATAACAGTAAGCTGTGGGTAAATATTTGACTCGTTGATGAGTTAATGACCAAATTGGTGTCCAGTCAATTTCTCTGCAGGCATCGAAGGGTTCCGGGACTCTTTGAAAGAAGCTTTTACAGGTTCTATTCCAGTCGTGGCGAGTGCTATATTGTACTTCACTAAAACCCATGCAATCATTGGGGTGAATGGCGGTTTCTCCCATTGTTTGATAGCTGCCTTTTTGTCGAATTTCGTCGCCTTGAAATACGCCGGAATATCTCTCAATGGCTTCTCCCAAGGCGCTGGCTTTGGCTTGTTCGTCGGTTTTGCCTTTGCCGGCACTTCTGCCGCGTAAGTTTTGTTTGAGGAAGTACAAGTCATCGAACATCGTAGCGAAATTGTGGCCGGCTAAGTAGTTCGGTGTTAAAGCATTGGCTGTTTGGGGAATTTTGAGTAAACCGCGCACAACTCCGGTTATGGGACTGATTTGGGTGTCAAATTTTTGCAGGGTTTCTGTTGGGGAAAAGCCGCGATGGCCGCCGTCGGTGGTAAAGGTTTTTTTCTGGCTTTGGAGGACAAAGGGCTGGATTTCTTGCGGCGGAGGTGAACCGCATTCGGGGCATTGGGGGCGTTTAGTTATGGTGTGGTTAGTGGTTTTGAGGGTTTTGGTGTCAAAGGTAATTATTGTATTTTCTAAATTTTTATTGTTGCCTTGGACAATCCATTTGGCTAGTTCTGTGGCGGCTAAATTGAAACTTATTTGTAGGGTAGCAGGAAGGTAAGATGGGGGTGTTAATAAGAGTTTTGTTTGATGTTTTTGACGCTGAATGAAGCTTTGGGTGGGGCGATTTGCTCTCAGGCGTTGGGCGAGACATTCCCAGCAGGCGGTGGTTTTGGGGTGGAAAATCGGGCCGGTCCAAATTGTTGAAGCTGTAGGTTTTATCAGTAGCCAAGGGTTGCCAGTTTGGAGGGCTTTTTGGTTGAATTCTCCCAGTTCTGGTTGCAGGTAATCATCGGTTAAGATTAGGGTGATTTCTGCGGTGGTTGAAGTTGTTTGAATGCCGAGGGTTTCTAGGGCGCTGATGCAGGCTTGTGCTGGGATTTTGCTGTAGGAAATGACCGCTACTTTGAGGGATTGTAGGCGCGATGTGGCTTGCTGAGGGGAGATGTTTAAAAGGGTGTAGAAGGCGGCGGTTTCTTCGGGGAGGGAGGTGTCGTTTTCGATCAGGTGGCCTTGTTTTTCTAGCAGGGCTAGGGTATAGTAAATTTCAGCGGGTGAGGCTTGACTTCGCAGTTGGGCGACGATTTGATCTGGGGTGTTGTGGCCGTTAATTAAGGGGGTTAATAGTTCGTAAAGGTGGCCTGAGAGGACGAAGGAATCTGACTCGGATATTAGGAATACTCCCACCGATTTGATGATTTCGACTGTGAAGCAATTTTTAAACTTTGGTTGGTAGAGCATCCTGAAGGGTGTTTAATATAATTTTTGAAGGGATTTTAGTACAGAGTTAGATTTTTATAATCTATAAAAGTCTCGTCCTCTTGGCCACCCCGTCGCAGCCAACTCTCCTCAAGCAGCCCCACGGAGACTAGAAGCCAAGCGGGGCCAAAAAACTGGCAAGCTACGGGTGTAGCCGGAGGTAAGCTAAAGGGACTTTAGCACTTAGGAGCCAAACCAGGAGCTATCTCTGCTCGACCTTCCAGCCAATCACTAATCTGTGCATCTGTCAGATCATCAGGCTTTTTCGGTAATGGCATATCACCAATCATCGTACCTTCAGGAACGCCACTTAACCAAGCCTGGGCGATCGCCTTCGACATGGACTGTTCACTCGCCGTCAAATCTTGTTGTACAACAGACATAATATATTCCTCTGTTAGATACACCTAATCTTGTTTAGGCAATTAATGGTGATACTCTACAACAGTCTCATCCTTTTTGCCACCCCGTCCCAGCCAACTCTCCTCAAGCAGCCCCACTGCGACTAGAGAGCCAAGCGGGGCCGAAAAACACGCAAGCTACGGGTGTAGCCGGAGGTAAGCTAAAGGGACTTTAGCAAGAAAAGGGCGGAATTATTCCGCCTGGGAATCCCTCAGTCCGCCCCTCAAGCCAACTGCTAATCTGTTCGTCTGTCAGACCATCGGGTTTGGGAGGCAGGGGTAGGATATAAATCACCGTTTCCCCTCGAGTACCTTGAAGGACGGGAACTGCATCGGGAGCCTGATCGATGCGGACTTCTACGAAGTCTTCCAGAATTAATCCATTGTCTCGGAGCGTGGCTGCAGGCTCGTTGACTAGGCGCCTATACAACGCTTCATCTAACCAGGCCTGACCTATCAATCGGGCTATTTGTGTTTCCCAACTTCTCCAATCCTGCGGAAATGCCATAAGTTTCTCCTAGCTCCCTTTTGTGGGAAGTAATGGATCTTGCTGCTATTGTATAGCAGAGGTGTGCAATGCACTTCACAATAAAATAACGGAAGTAGGTTCGGATAAATAATGCCTATTTACTGCAAGCCTTTTGATAATGGTATAAAATGTGAATTTTTACGGACTTTCGCGATGACACAGGGGTTTTCGCTCCCGATAGGCTAATATCACCAACAAGCACAATACCCACCAGCGCACACACTATGCTCGGACTTAACGGATATCGTATTGTACAAGAAATTCACAGCGGCGTAAAAAGTCTGGTTTATCGAGGCTACCGCGAACGCGACCAACAACCTGCGATTGTTAAATTCCTCAAGTCCGAGTACCCCACCCTTGAAGAAGTTACCCGTCTCAGAAATGAATACAAAATTGCCCAACCCCTTGACTGTCCCAGCATAACTAAAGTCTATAGCCTAGAAAACTATCGTAACAGCTTTGCCCTGATCTTAGAAGATTTTGGCGGCTCCTCCCTCGACCAGTTACTTACTAACCAAACCTTACCTGTAACAGAAGTTCTGAGAATTGCCATTGTCTTAATAGATGCCTTAGATTATTTGCACCGCCATTCGATTATTCACAAAGATATTAAACCGGGCAATATCATTATTAACTCTACCACAGGCGAAGTCAAACTTACTGACTTTAGCATTTCCTCCCGCCTGCAACAAGAAAATCAATCTGTGAGCAACCCCTCAAAACTGGCGGGTACTCTTGCCTATCTCTCCCCAGAACAAACGGGGCGAATGAACCGCTCGGTAGATTACCGAAGCGACTATTATTCTTTAGGAATGACTTTATACCAAATGCTCGCGGGTCAGTTACCTTTTGTCACTGAAGACCCAATGGAATTAATACATTTTCACTTAGCTAAACAGCCTTTACCACTTTGTGAAATTAGAGAAGTTCCCCAAGTTATTTCTGATATTGTAATTAAACTCTTAGCTAAAACCGCCGAAGAGAGATATCAGAGTGCAGCGGGATTAAAATTTGACTTAGAAACTTGTTTAAATCAGTTGCTTGCTACGGGAACAATAGCACATTTTGCCATTGCCACCCGCGACAAAGGTAGCCAACTCCTGATCCCACAAAAACTTTACGGCCGCGAACAGGAAGTAAGAGAATTATTAGCCGCCTTTGAAAGAATTAGCCAACCCTGTGTCACCCCCAACCCCCTTAGTAAGGGGGCTTTAGAAGAAGAGGAATCCACTCTTACCCCCCCCTTACCAAGGGGGGCCGGGGGGGTTCAAAGCCATGCCGAAATGATCCTCGTTTCCGGCTATTCCGGTATTGGCAAAACCGCCATTGTCAACGAAGTTCACAAACCCATTGTTCGCCAGCGGGGTTATTTCATTTCCGGCAAATTTGACCAATTTAACCGCAACATTCCCTACTCAGCCATCATCATCGCTTTTCAAACCTTAATCAACCAATTACTCACAGAAAATGCCACCCAAATTGCCAGTTGGAAACATCAACTTTTAGATTCCCTCATCCCCAATGCCCAAGTCATCATTGATGTCATCCCCGAAGTACAATTTATTATCGGCCCTCAGCCCGAAGTGCCGCAATTAGGGCCAACAGAATCACAAAACCGCTTCAATCGAGTTTTTCAACAATTCCTCAAAGTCTTTTGTCAGCCCCAACACCCCGTTGTGCTTTTTTTAGATGACTTACAGTGGGCAGATTCAGCCTCCCTGAAACTGATGCAACTGCTGATGAGCGACTCTGATAGCCAATATTTATTAATCATTGGAGCCTATCGCGATAACGAAGTCAACCCCACTCACCCTTTAATTCAAACCTTAGAAAAAATCCGCGAATCTGGAGCTAATCTCAATAAGATCACAGTTCAATCTTTAGCTATCAATCATGTTAGCCAACTGATTGCCGATACTCTCAATGAATCCGCAGCCACCAGACGCATTCAATCTTTTTCAGAACTTCTCTTTAGCAAAACCCAAGGCAACCCTTTCTTTTTAACCCAACTGTTGAAAACCATGACCTCGGAAAACCTCCTCAATTACGAAACCGGCAGCGATAGATGGCAATGGGATCTAGAGGCAATACAAGCCATTGGCATTACCGATTTAAACATTGTCGAACTGATTGCCAGAAACATTCAAAAGCTACCAGAGGTTACTCAAAAAGCCTTAAAACTTGCCGCTTGTATTGGCAACACTTTCAACTTAGATATTTTAGCCATTGTCAACGAAGAATCAGAATTAGTAACGGCGGCGCAGTTGTGGCCAGCGCTTCAGGCGGGTTTGATTTTGCCCCTTTCGGAAGCCTACAAAATTCCCATGGTATTTGTCGAGTCGGAATCTGAAGCAGTGCAGCTACAAGATGTGAAAGTAGATTACAAATTTTTGCACGACAGAGTGCAGCAATCTGCCTATTCTCTGATTCCCGAAACCGAGAAAAAATCAACTCACTTCAAAATCGGTCAATTGCTGCTGCAAAATACAACGCCAGAAGAACGCAAAAACAATATTTTTGCCCTGGTTAATCAATTGAATTTTGGCATAGAGGCAACCACAGAGGAATTACCTCTACTGGCCACACAATCTGACAAAAACCTATTAGCAGAACTGAACTTTTTTGCTGGTCAAAAAGCTAAAGCATCCGCAGCATTTGAAGCTGCTGTTAATTATTTTAATATTAGTTTGGGACTGCTTGCTGTTGATAGTTGGCAGAGTGATTATGACTTGACGCTGCCTATCTATGTGGAAACCGTAGAAGCTGAATATTTAAACGCTAATTTTGAAGAGGCGGAACATCTTTTAGAAGTTGTGCTACAAGAGGCAAAAACCCTTTTAGATAGGGTAAAAGTTTACGAGGTTAAAATTCAGTCTTATATTTCTCAATACAGGATGTCAGAAGCCATAGAGACAGGGCTGGAAGTGCTGGAAAAATTAGGGATATCGCTGTCTCAAATGTCGGAAGATCCCGGAATTTTGATTCAGATAATTGCTATAAAAATGGCTGAAGAAAACAAACAAATTGAGGATTTAGCAGACCTTCCCGAAATGACAGATCCTTATCACTTGGCCGCAATTCGGATTCTTTTAACTGTTACTTCGGCTGCTTTTATGACGAATCCTGCCTTACTATCTCGGCTTTTATTGGCAATGGTGGATCTCTGCTTAACTTACGGGAATCCTCCTTTAGCTGCTGGCGTGTACGTTAGTTATGGTGTCTTTTTGACGGCTTCTGGAGATATTGATTCAGGATATAGATTTGGTCAACTATCTTTAAGATTGCTGGAGCAATTTAATGCCAAAAATATAAAAGCAATGGTTGTACAGTGCTTTAACTCACATATTAGACACTGGAAAGACCATGTTAGGGAAACCATAGACTCTTTGCAAGAAGCTTTTAATAGTGGGCTAGAAACAGGAAATTTAGAGTATGCCTGCTATGCAACTTTGAGCTATCACGATCATAGATTGTATTCGGGAGGCGACTTAGAATCTCTCGAAGCTAAAAGTCAAGAGATTCTGTCTTTGATTCAAAATCTTAAACAAAATTATTCTATTGAAATTTTAAAGACGATCCGGCAGGTTATTTTAAGTTTACTGGGTCAGTCAAACAGACCAACTGAGTTAACTGGCGATGAATATAATGAACAAGAGTCTCTTAAAGCTGCATTGCAAATGAATAACTATTATAACTTATTTTTTATATACACTTTTAAAACCTGCCTTTCATATTTATTTAAAGAACCAGAAGCCGCCGTAGAGAATGCTCGAGAAGCAGATAAATATAAAGCACCTGTTGGCGGTCTGATGGTAACAGCACAACTCAACTTTTACTACTCCCTCAGCCTCCTCGCTCAATATCCCAACGTCAGCGAAACCGAACAGAGAAAATATCTCGAACAAGTAGCCACCAATCAAGAAAAAATGAGATTTTGGGTAAATAACGCCCCCACCAACTATCAACACAAATACGAGTTAGTAGAAGCAGAAAAAGCGCGAATTTTAGGAGACTACCCCGCAGCCATAACCCTCTACGATGCTGCCATTACCGGAGCCAGAGAACAGCAATACACCCAAGAAGAAGCCCTCGCCAACGAACTCACCGGAGAATTTCACCTAACTCGCGGTCAAGAAAACATGGCCCGCTTCTTCCTCCTAGAAGCATACTACTGCTACATCCGCTGGGGAGCCAAAGCCAAAGTCAAAGACTTAGAAACCCGATATCCGCAATTCTTCGCCAAAATCAACGCTCAAAAACCCGCAGAAACCAGCCTCACCTTAGCCACCATCATCACCAGTAGCAGCAATTCCGAAGGATTTGACCTAGCCTCCGTCTTCAAAGCCGCCCAAGCCATCTCCAGTGAAATAGTCCTCAGTGAATTGCTGACAAAACTAATTAAAATCGCCATTGAAAATGCCGGCGCACAAACCGGATATTTGCTGCTCAAACACTCCAACACATTCACCATAGAAGGCGTCGGACAAGTCGAAGGCGACAATATTACCCTATCACTCATTCCCCATCAGCCCCTCGCCGAAGTCCTCCCCATGAGCGTCATCAACTATGTAGAAAGAACCCAAAAAAGTGCCGTCTTAAACAATGCTACCACCGAGGCAATCTTTGCCACCGACCCCTATATTGTTGCCCATCAAACCAAATCCATACTCTGTACTCCCATCATCAATCAAGGTCGCTTCATGGGTGTAGTTTATTTAGAAAATAACCTAGTAGAAAATGCCTTTACCTCAGCGCGAATAGAAGTTTTAAAACTTCTATCTGCCCAGGCATCTATAGCTTTAGAGAATGCTACTTTGTACCAAACCTTAGAGCAAAAAGTAGAAGAGCGCACCGCACAATTAGCCCAAGCTAATAGAGAAATATTGGTTTTGAACGAACGGCTAAAAGTAGAAAACCTTCGCATGAGTGCCGAACTAGACGTAACCCGCCGCCTGCAACAAATGATTTTGCCTCAACAGCAGGAATTAGAGTCAATTGCAGGGCTAGAAATTGCTGCATTCATGGAACCGGCTGAGGAAG
>NZ_JANMZH010000605.1:0-1679 GCF_031383065.1 Microcoleus sp. OTE_8_concoct_300
ACCTTCTAAGCTAGAAGGAACGGTGAACATATAATAAATTACGCCCGCCCCTAGGATGGCGATCGCGAGGCTGAAAAGAATTACCCAGCGATCGGTAGGTTCATAAGTATCGTAATCGATATCGTGGCGGACGCCGAAGTAGTGCTTAGTTGATAATAGCACCGTCAGCAAACCGACGGTTGAAAAAAGCAAACCCAACTTCCAACCATTGCCCGGAGTTGGCAGCAGAGGGGGATGGAAGGCGCGAAGGCGCACGATAACTACGCCAAAACCCATCAGCGATATTGCTGTCCGCATCCATGCTAAATAAGTGCGCTCGTTTGCCAAGTGATCCCGCACCCGCGACGGATTTGGTCGCTTAGTCTTTTCTGTATTTTCTTTCGTGGATTTCCAATTTAATAGCATAGATGAACCTTTTAATTTTAAGGCCAAATTAAGAAGGGAAACCGATATATTTTCGCTGGGACGGATTATCCGCCGGGGGAGCGATCCCCGGCGGGATGTGGCGTTGCAACGGGCTTTACACAGGCGATCGCATTATATCAAATCCGTTAGCATCGGAATAGTAAATTCGAGTTAACTGTTGACTGTTGACAGTCAACAGTTAACAGTCAACAGTCAACAGTCAACAGTCAACATCATTCCGGTGTAACCGGAAATGATATTACAACACCAAAACTAATCATTTTCCTCAGTAGGTGCGTTGGGAAGTTGCGAATCTATGTAAGCCTGAGTCACATCAGGAACAAACCAATTCGCATCCCCAGGCTGGAAAATTTTAGCAGTAGGAACGTTGAATTCTACAGCCGCCGTATCGGGATTAGCTCTCGCTACAACTTGAGTTCCGTCAACTATCTTAACAGCTAGACCGCCGGTCAATTGTTGTGAAGGTTGATCTGCTGACCTTAAATCGGTTGCATTAACATCGCTGGGCAGATAAATTCCATCGCAATCCCATTTATGTTCAGTTGTTTGGCCGTCAGCTAGAAAATAAAGGGCATTCTCGTAAGAAGATTCCGCTGCTTTTTTGTGTTTCGGGCCGTAGACAGCCAGGGTTTTTCCGGTTTCGTTGCGGCACTGACCCCAAGGTTTTCCCGTTTCTAAAGTGTATTTTTGAAACTCCAATTGAGCGATTTTTTTCCGGAGTTCCTCAGGGGTATAATTCTGGGTATCGGGTGCGTCTTTCGCTGCCTTGAGAGTGTTCAGAGCTTCAGTCACCTCTATGTAGTCGGGATTGCTCGCATATCTCGGCGTTTTTGGAGCGTCGGCCCAGGAGGGAGGAACGAATACTAAATTGGCGACCATTACCAAGAGGACTAAAACAAATTTGAAGATTTTCACAATTTTTCTCCTTTTCTAGATTGTCAGGTTTTTCCCACTTTCTGTTTGCTTGCTATTTTAGGACTTAGGCAAAAACCAGCTTTCTTTCACTTGTTTGCCCGATCGGCCAAATTTGGCAGCATCGAAAAATCTGGTTTTTTAGCGTTATACCTATTGTCAAAGTCGATCTGCGTGGGATAGTGGCGAAGTGTTCGGGGGATATTTTAGGGATTCATCCTCAAGTTTTTAGCTCGGTTTGATTCACCACTACAGGATTTATTGAGACAACAGGTATCTTGTTGCCTAAGTCTGGCAATTGGCTAGCTCAAAAGATGGTTTCAACTTTCGTGAATACTTGA
>NZ_JANMZH010000680.1:0-3067 GCF_031383065.1 Microcoleus sp. OTE_8_concoct_300
AATGCGAAAGATTTCTTGCTGAATAAATTGCCAGTTGGTTTGATACCAATTATGTGCGGGTCTTGACATTGTTACCAAAATCGGGATGCTCCCAACCTCTCTCGGACACTTTCTCTCGCGTGGGTGGGATGAGAAAGTTGACTGATCGTTATTTTAATATAGAGGATGAAGAACTTTGTGCATATCTAGACTTTTAGCGAATCTTCGTTAGCACGCATTACCGTAAAATAGCAGACAAGCGATCGAGGGAAGTGAGGTTATTATGTCGAAACTCAGTGGCAAGGTACAGGCGAAATCGAGGCAGACCACCACAGGGCAAACAGCGAGTAAAGCTTTCGCACTCAGACCATTTCCTGAGATTGCGAGAAAGGAAGAGGGGAAGGAAGCCAGCCTTGATTCCACTGGGAGGAAAGATATTAAACCGGGAGCGGCGATCGATAATATCAACAGGGCGATCGCATCAGTCAGCCCACCCGTTCATTCACCAACAGTGCTACCCGGAGGCGTGCAAGCGAAGCTGACCCTCGGTGCGCCTGGGGATATGTACGAGCAAGAGGCCGATCGGGTGGCGCGGCAAGTGGTAGATGAAATTCACAGTTCCGCATTCCAAGCACCAAAGAAAAGGTCGGAGGGGGAGAGGAAACCTGACAGCGGGGAAGCGGGACGGGTGCAACGGCAGATAACAGTGCGTGCGGCGGGCGATGCAGGGGGAGAAATTTCCAGCGAGTGGGAAACCCAGTTGCAGGGAGCTAAAAGCGGGGGACTGCCGTTGTCACCGACGGTGAAGGAGCCGATGGAGCGGGCGTTTGGGGCAGATTTTGGTGGCGTGCGCGTGCATACGGGGGCGCAGGCGGATATGTTGGCGCGATCGATTCAGGCGAAGGCGTTTACCGCAGGGCAGGATGTGTTCTTTCGGCAGGGAGCGTATGAGCCGGGGAGTCGCGGGGGGCAGGAGTTGATCGCCCATGAGTTGACTCATGTGGTGCAGCAAAGAAGCGGGGAGGGGAATGAGGTTCACGAGAAAGGGCAGCGAAGAATACAAAGGACGTATTATAAGAAAGGAAAAGAAAGAAATGATGAGGAGATGTACCATGTTGAGGCCAAGACTGAAGGGAATGCAGTAAAACTAAGAGAAGTTAAAAAAGAAGAAGAGAAGGATGACGATAGGATGAGAGGGGAGTTAGTGTACGAGGTAAAAACGAATGGTCTATGGAAGGAGGCAAAAGTTTTGTCTGTAGATGCGACCCCAGGAGGTCTGGGGTTGGGAAAGATATTGATGCTGGAATTAGGAAAGCAACTTATGAGAATGGATGTGAAAAAGATAGCAAACCCATATGATGAGTTCTCTGCAGCAGGATACGGATTCTTCAAAAGTATTGGATTCACCGAGGAGAAAAGCACAGGAGAATATGAAAAGTTAACAATCGAAGAATTAAAAAAGGTAATCCAAGAGCTAGAGAATTATTATAGAATAAGGTGTAAAGAGGAAAAGGGTGAGGAAGCAGATGAAATAGTAAAAAAAATAATGATGTTGAAGGACGAGTTGAGAAAAAGATTTTTAGGGATGGAGCCCAAAGATCTGGTAAAAAACACATTGGAGAGTTTAAAAAAGGCGGGATGGCAAGAGAGTTGACGGAAAAGGAAAGGAAAGGGGAGGGGAAAAAAAGGAAAGGATGAAAGGGAAAAAAGGAGGTATGGGGGAGGGAAGGAGAATAAGAGAGAGAGGATTATGGCCAACGGCGCAACCGCGATGCGGGATGGCAAGTAGCGAGAATTGAGCGAACATAACTAAAAACAGTGCGCTCGCCCGATCTCGTAGGAGGGGTTGAGGCAACAACACACAACACCCTCGTTCTCGCTTTCCCTTGGTCATCATCAACTCCACCTCTCACCCACTGCCACCACCGCCCCACATATCCCCCAATGCGCCCAACCGACGCACCTTGCTCATAAAGCCGGGAAACCTTCTCCAAACACCTCACCACCGTCTTCAGGGCTACCCCCAAACCCGACGGTGAAAACCAAGAGCAGCGAAAAATCAAACCCCCGCGATATCCGCCCGATAAACGTCTTATCCGGGTGCTTATCCACCCGCAAATCCGCCATCACCCCATTCACCGCCTTTATCGCTGTCCGCAACTTCCAGCGCGTCGGTGCCAATATCACCCAATCATCCATATACCGGACGTAAAAGCAGCCCAATTCCGCCATGCGGTCATCCAGCGGCTTCAGGTACAGCGCCCCCATCAGCGGCGACAGCGGACACCCCAAGGAGATCCCCTGTTCGATATCGGTATATTCCCCGCCATCCGACACAAACCGCAAGAGGTACTGTCCCACCAAATCCAACACCACCGCGTCTCGTACATACTGCCTCACCAAATTAAATAATATGTTGTGGTTAATACTGGCGTAGTAGCCCTTGACATCCGTGCGAAACACAAACTCATACTCGTGCCGGTGAGCAGCCACCTCCCGCACGGCCCCCTTGTGTCCCCCCGTCCCCGCCAGATGAAAGCACCTGGGTGACAAGTGGGGCTGCAACTCCTCAGCCAGCGCAATTGCCAAAGCCTTCAACACCAAAGCATCCTGCGCCGCCCAAATTTCCTTCACCTCGCCCCGCGCCGTCACCCGCCACTGTTCCCGAAACCGATAAGTACCCGATCGCAGTTGCGCCACAATCAGCCGTTTTTTCTCCCCCCACCACCGCCGCAACTGCCAGACATCATTATTGTAGTGGTAGTGCTCGCGACGATCGCACACCCACTCATAAGCTCGTTCTATTACCTCATCGCTCGTGACTCGTTCTATTAACGACATTTCCTATATTTTGTCCTCATATCATGTCCGATCGATCGCCCATAATACAATTGCCGGGGCCCGTTTGTGAGATTGTCCGTTTTTGGCATTTATTATTGGCTCACGGGCCCCTACAGCAATCAGGTCGATCGACCGGACATGATATCATACCTCTGCTGTGTCAAGCAGTCAAGCTGAAAAATGGTTGGCGATCGGGCTCCATAGTCGTCAGAATGCCAAGCGTATCCGCACCGAATCGCGATCGTCC
>NZ_JANMZH010000773.1:0-24447 GCF_031383065.1 Microcoleus sp. OTE_8_concoct_300
TTTTGTTCGTTTGTATCGCTAATTAAAAAACTAAAATTTTTATTGTTTATTGTGGTTGGGCCGCCCCGCCCTACAAAAATGGCGGGGGGGCACGCCCATCCCACAAACTTGTGGAAGTTATTTAATTCTTATTCCTTAGATTTTAGATTGAATAGGAATTACGCACTGCCACCCTGAGAAACCGGGTTTTTTACCGAGACTTGCCTGCTGCAACGAAATATTGCTGTGAAAAAACCGGGTTTCGGGGCACCAGCGCGTCTAGAAATGTTGAATCCGGTTAGGGATACAGCGCCTCACCTGTGGATGGGTCAAATATAAATAGTCGATCGAAGTCAAGCTGTACCCTCAGCAGATCGCCCGATCGCAAGCGAACACTCGCAGGTACTTGCACCTGTACAGTAGTTTCAGCGCTCAACAAAGGCAAACTCGCCCGGATTAAAGTTTCTCGCCCCAGAGGTTCCACGACTTTTACCTCTAAATCGAGAGGGACTTTTTCTAATGCCCAAACATCGGTTTTCAAATCATCATCTTCAGCTGTTTGTGACGTAAAGATTTCTATATTTTCTGGACGGATGCCCAATTCTAATCCTTGTCCTTCTCTGGGCTGCAATTTTTTATGAATCGAGGGCGGACAGGCTAAATGTTGATTTCCCACTAGAAAGGATTCGTTAGTATAAATTGCAGGCAAAATGTTCATGGCGGGATTGCCTAAAAATGTGGCAACCATGCGGTTAGCTGGTTTCGCATAAATGCTTTGCGGGTCTCCAATTTGTTGAATTTTTCCCTTATTTAAGACTACAATCTTATCAGCTAAAGTCATCGCTTCCACTTGGTCGTGGGTGACATAAACTGTGGTAATTCCCAGCCGTTGATGCAGTTGTTTGAGTTCTGCTCTAGTGTCGTCTCGCAGTTGAGCATCGAGGTTAGAAAGCGGTTCATCTAAAAGGAATACTTTCGGTTCGCGGGCGATCGCCCTTCCCAGTGCTACCCGCTGCTGCTGTCCGCCTGATAGCTGTTTGGGCTTACGCTTGAGAAGGTGGTCGATCGAGAGCGATCGGGCTACTGTTTCCACTCGTTCTTGAATTTTAGTCGGGTCAACATTCCGCATCCGCAATCCAAAAGCCAGATTTTCCGCGACAGTCATGTGCGGGTAAAGCGCGTAATTTTGAAACACCATTGCAACGTCCCGCTGTCTCGCCGGAATGTTGTTAACTAAATGATCTCCGATGTAAAGATTACCGGAAGTTGCCGTTTCTAAACCTGCAATTGTCCGCATAATTGTCGATTTTCCGCAGCCGGAGGGCCCGACTAATACCCAAAATTCCCCGTCCGGGATTTTGAAGCTGATGTTTTCGATCGCGGTGACGTTTTGGTAGCGTCGGGTAATATTGTCTAAGCGAACATTTGCCATTTTGTGACTGTAATTGGGAATTGATAATTAGTGATTTTTACCTTCAGTCTTCAGCCTTCAGAAAACTGTTCCAATTCTAAAACTGTGCGCTCTAATTCTTCAACTAGAGGTGTTAACTCAGCTTGGCGGAATGCTTCTACTAAAGAACGATAATACCAGAGAGAACCGTCTTTGCCACCTTTGAAGCGTTCCCAAACACAGTCGCCCAATTGACGGTAATCTTTCAGGATCGATCGAACATTATAAAGTTTATCAGCAGCCGAGACTAATCTCACTGAGCCAGAAGCTGTAGAAATGCGATCGATATAAGCTTGTTTTCGCTGTCGCCAAGGGGGTTTCGGCGTCTCGTCACTGTCGGTACATCCGTCTACAATCGCTGTGACGGTATCGCCAAAGTGGCGGCGGATGGCTTCGCGGGTGGTGACGCCACCTTGATCTTCGATCGCATCATGAAGCAAAGCGGCGATCGCCTCATCTTCATTTGCCCCATATTCTAAAGCTATACTAGCAGTGCCCAACAAATGGGCAATGTAGGGAACCCCGGAACCTTTGCGGACTTGGGTAGCGTGCAATTCCGTGGCATAGGTGAGGGCTCCAGAAAAACGGTTTGAGAGAATCATGAAAGTCACCTTTCTGAATTGCTATGATATATAAATTATATGGCTAAGTTGAAAAGACAAAATCTACCAAGTTCAATCAGATCATAAAGATGCGATCGACAGCGATCGTGTGTAAACTTAAAATCATCAAAAAGAGGTGGCGCTTGTGACAGTTACTACAATTTTACAAAAAAATGCCGACAAAAAATTAGAGCCAGAATCACAGCCAAAATTAGAAGTTATAGCAGAAATTCACCCAGAATCTGAACCTGAAAAAGTCATATCTCTAGAAGAGTTCTTAGTCAAGCCTACTGATAGAATGGAATGGGTTGACGGCAACTTAGTGGAGAAAACAGGAATGACATTCAAGCATGGTCTCGCTCAAGTTAATCTAGCTACTTCCTGGAAAAATTACAAAAATTCCAGCGAACAGGGAGGAGAAGTTGTTACAGAAGTCCTTTGTCGCACTAGCAAGCAGGGCCGCCGTCCCGATGTTGCTTACATTACTCCTGAACTGCTGCCAGAATCAGGCAATTTTACAGCATTTTCCCAAAGTTTTCCTTTGATAGCGGAAGTTGCTTCCCCCGAAGATAGCGGCGAAGAGCTATTTGCGAAAGCTCAGGAATATTTGGAATCGGGATGTTTAGAAGTTTGGTTGCTATTTCCTGAAGCTAGATTAATATTTGTGAATGCAGGGCAACGTTGGCTGTTGTTTAATGCAGATGAAGTTGTTAACACTCAAACTGTACTTGCAGGCTTTAGCGTAGCCGTCAGTGAACTGTTGGCTTGAGGAAATTGTTAAACGAATTTATTAAAACCATAAAAACTTAATAAAAAAATAAATGTCAGGTGATAAATTTTAGGTTAAAACTTCGTTTAATGAGAAGGTGGGAGGGTTTAAATCGAGTTGAAGATAGCTCAAAGTACAGGTAACGAAAGAAGTATTGATACAGTCGATCGCGATCGATATACAAAGTTCCGCTTTTTCCAATCAACGTCAAAGACTTTTTTCTGGATTTGAATGAGGCGGCAACTCTGCCTCATGATAATGGGGTAAGCTGTTCGGGATTTAAATTGTATGTCAAAAAACAATAAAACTCTTGTGGGGTGGGCGTCCCGCCCGCGTCGAACAGGCAATTTAAATGCGCGACAGCTTAATCAATTTTTCTTCGTCTGTTACCCGTTGGATTTTGCCGAGTTATGGCCTTTACTCAGGAACCAAAGCAGCAGTATAATTGTTAACAGGGGTGTTTGCAAAACAAGTCGGAGCGGGGGCATCACAGTTAATTATTTTTCTCCACAATCTACAAATACTGACTTGTTTCTAGACGGTAAAGTGGTGTAATACCCTAACCACCATAATTAAGGTATCTCTAACTGTGGTATGTGTCCATGCCCCAGCCCGAGGTATTTATTACGTTTGGCGTCACTCCAGAAGAGAAATAATTACTAAAGAAATATTGCCAGCCCGAACTGAGAAATCAAACCAGTTGTGCTAATAACTCTGATTAGGGGACTGAGGCTTAGACTTAAAAGGACTGAACCTTTAGGGTCAGCAGATTCCTCCCAGGACTAGAAGCCCTCGGCTTTCTATGCGATTTTCTATAAGCGGTAGTCTTCGATGGGAATGGGGTTGAGAGATTTTTGGTGGAGTGCGATCGCCTTTAAATTTGAGCCAGAACAATCGCCTGATTTACTAAAAAAAACACTCGGCTAACAGATCCGAGCTGATAACCGCCTCCCACTCCACCAATCAAGGGAACATCAACCAACTCAGCAATTGTTGCACTTCCGCGAACAAGAGAAAACCACTCGCAACTTGCTAATGCGACTGCTTGTTGGAGGTACGACATTAATTGTTAGCATCGGTGTCTAGCCAGGAATTTAAGCGCCTTGAAAGCTCTACCAAGGTGGATTGAACATCAAGCTAGCAATTCCTCAAGTCTATTTTCCATACAAGCAACTAGCATTTCTATGTCAAACTCATCCCTGAATCTATCTAAACCTAAGTACAAACTTTCCCTGCGATCGCTCTTGATTGTCCCGTTTGTACTACAAATCTTCGTAGCAGTTGGGCTAACGGGATATATTTCCCTGCGGAATGGACAGAAGGCAGTCAATGATGTTGCCAGTCAGTTACGTCAAGAGATGAGCGATCGCCTCAACCTGCAAGTTCTGAACTATTTGGAAAAACCTTATATCACCGGACAAGTAATTGTGGCTGCGGCTCAGAACAACCAGTTAGATTTAACCGATATAGCGAAACTGGAACAGATGGGCTGGTGGATAATCCGCCAAGACCTCATCGAACAAATGACGATTGCCAAGCCTGACGGCACGAGCCTGTCGATGGAGGAGCTAATAGATGGAAGCATCGTTTCTCGAATCGGTAGCAAAGCGAATCTCCCGCAGCGGTCAGTTTATAGCCTAGATGACCAAGGTCAACATATTGCCCTGATAGAAACTCAACCAGATTTCAACCCACTGAAGCGAGGTTGGTATAAGCTTGCACAGGAAACAGGAAAACCAGCTTGGGCAGAACCTTTCTTGGGCAAAGGTATCAAGGAGGCTGCAATTTCCCTGTCCCAGCCCATTTATAGCAAGGATGGAGCGTTGTTGGGGGTTCAAAATAGCGTCTTTCGGATTAGCAAGATTCATCGCTTTCTGAGTGAGCTAAAGGTAGGTCAAACGGGTCAAACGTTTATCATTGATCGGTCGGCTAATCTGATTGCGAGTTCAACGATCAAAGAGCCTTACAGCATTGACCTAGAAAATGATGACTTGCAACAAATTCCCGCTATAAAGTCTGAGAATCCTGTAATTCGTGCCACAGCGCAAGCAATTTTCGATCGGCTGGGCAACTCTAAAGCGATTACACGCAGTCAACAGCTTGACTTTATGCTGGACAATCAGCGACAGTTCATTCAAGTTTCCCCCATTAGAAACGAACAAGGCATTGATTGGCTCAGCGTCGTTGTGGTGCCCGAATCAGATTTCATGGCACAAATCAATGCCAATACTCGCACCACAATTTTGCTGTGTCTAGGAGCTTTGGCAGTGACAACCGCATTGGGTTTCTTAACTTCGCGTTGGATTACCAAACCGATTTTGCAGCTACAAAAAGCCAGTCAGGCGATTAGCTTCGGACAGTTGGATCAAACAGTTGAGGTGCAAGGCATTAGGGAATTAGAATCCCTGGCAGATTCCTTTAACCAGATGGCAGGTCAACTCAAAACCTCCTTTGTCCAACTGGAAAGCCGGGTTGAGGAACGCACCGCAGAACTGAAAGAAGCAAAACTGGTAGCTGATGGCGCGAACCAAGCAAAAAGCGAATTTCTCGCCAACATGAGCCACGAACTCCGCACGCCCCTCAACGGTATTTTAGGCTATGCTCAAATCCTCAACCGCAGCAGCGCATTGCCAGCGAAAGAACGTCATGGGGTAGAAATAATTCACCAGTGTGGTTATCATTTGCTGACGCTGATTAACGATGTGTTGGACTTGTCCAAAATTGAAGCCGGTAAATTAGAAATTACACCTCAAGCGATTCACTTTCCCTCATTCCTCCAAGGTGTCGCTGAAATCTGCCGCATTCGTGCCGACCAAAAAAACATTGACTTCGTTTACGATCCCGATCCACAGTTGTCTGAAGGGATTTTTGCCGATGAAAAACGGCTGCGTCAGGTGTTACTCAACTTGGTGGGAAATGCGATTAAATTCACCGACAAAGGTTCTGTCACGCTCAAGGTTGCCGTAGTTGAGAATCATCCGAATCCGTCCACTCGCTCTTTCAAATTTCAAGTTGAGGATACGGGCGTAGGAATTGCGCCCGATGATTTGGATAAAATTTTTCAGGCTTTTGAACAAGTGGGCGATCGCCAGCGCCAAGCCGAGGGCACCGGTTTAGGATTGGCGATCAGCAAAAGGATTGTCCAACTCATGAACGGACAAATCCAAGTTAACAGCCAACCCGGAGTCGGGAGTGAGTTCTTTTTTGAGGTGGAACTGGCGATCGCCACCGATTGGGTACAGCAAAACTCCTTCACAACAGGAAAACAAATTATTGGTTACGAAGGACAACGACGTAGCATTCTGGTGGTAGACGATCGTTGGGAAAACCGAGCCGTTCTCGTCAACTTGTTAGAGCCACTAGGATTCCAAGTTAGTGATGCCGAAAATGGACAAGCAGGATTGGAAAAAATACGACATTCTCAACCTGACTTAGTGATTACAGACTTGGTGATGCCAGTCATGGATGGCTTTGAACTGCTCAAACAAATTCGCAGTGCAAAGGATTTGCAACACCAGAAGATCATTGTCTCTTCTGCATCAGTGGCACAAGCCTATCGACAGATGAGTTTAGATGCAGGGGGAAATGATTTCCTGGCAAAGCCAGTGGAAATCAGTGAATTATTTAACCTCTTAGCCACTCATTTGGAATTGGAATGGAAATATGAAATAACAGCCTCAAACGACTCGGGGTCATCCACTCCAACGACTGGATTAGAGAACCCAGAAGAGATGATTATTCCGAACTTTGTAGAGTTAAAATCTCTACTAGAATTGGCACAGCAAGGCAACTTAAAACGGCTACGATCGCACACAGAGCATCTTGCTCACTCGAGCCCTCGCTACGCTAATTTTGCCTCACAAATTCTTCAGTTAGCCAAGCAATTTAAAGCCGAAGAGATTGAAGAGTTGCTACAACAACATCTCACAGAGAAGAAAGCCGATGTCTAGTCCTGAATTAATTCTGGTGGTGGATGATACCCCTGCAAACTTAGAAGTAGTTTGTGAAACCTTAAGTGATGCGGGGTACGAAGTAGCAACCGCAATCAACGGCGATCGCGCTCTTAAGAGAGTCCAAGTTTATCCTCCCCATCTGATCTTGCTCGATGTTCAAATGCCAGGAATTGACGGCTTTGAAACCTGCCAACGTCTGAAGGCAGATCCGAAAACATCCAGTATTCCCATCATTTTTATGACGGCTCTCTCCGATGCCCAGAGTAAGGAGAAAGGATTTGAGTTGGGTGCTGTGGACTACATCACCAAACCATTTCAAGAACAAGAGGTGCTAGCACGGGTGAAAACTCATTTGCAGCTACGACAGTTAACTAAAAATCTCGAACAGCGTGTAGCTGAGCAAACGGCTGATTTAGAAGCAGCACTTACACAACTGCAACAGTCTCAGCTTCATTTAGTACAGAGAGAAAAAATGTCTGCTTTGGGCAATTTAGTGGCGGGTGTCGCCCACGAGATTAATAATCCCCTTGGCTTTATCGCTGCCAATCTGAAACCAGCTCAAAACTATATTAAAGACCTGTTTCAAGTGATAGATTTCTACCAAAAAGAACTCGCTTATCCAAGTGCCACGCTACAGGCATTCCTGGAGGAAGTAGACTTGGAATATTTACAAGAGGATTTACCTAAGTTAATCGATTCGATGCAAAAAGGAGTCGATCGCATTAACGCAATCAGCACGAGTTTAAGAACTTTCTCGCGTTCGGATTGCGATCGCCCCATTCCTTGCAATATCCACGACGGCATTGACAGCACAATCTTGATTCTCAAGCATCGCCTCAAAGCCAACGAATGTCGCCCGGAAATTCCAGTCATCACAGACTATGGCGATCTGCCACAGGTAGAATGCTTTGCCGGACAGTTGAATCAGGTATTTATGAATGTGCTGGCAAATGCGATCGATGCCCTTGAGGAATCAAATACTGGACGCAGTTTTGCTCAGATCAAAGCCAAACCCAACCAGATTACTGTCAAAACCCAATTATTAGAATCTCAGGCAGTGATCAGAATTCAGGATAATGGGATTGGCATGACTCCTGCGGTGAAGCCAAAAATCTTTGACCATCTGTTTACCACCAAAGGCGTGGGGCAAGGAACAGGGCTGGGATTGGCGATCGCTCGTCAAATCGTAGTCGAGAAACACTCTGGAACTCTAGAAGTTAACTCAACTTTAGGTGAAGGTACAGAGTTTGTGATTTCAATTCCGGTAAAGGCGATCGCTGTAAAAGACATTCAGGCAAAGATCTGCGTTGATGCAATATAACAAATCGTTGCAGCAGCGACATAAAGATGATGGGTGATACTGCAAAGGCGCTCTGCCGCCACTTAACTCAACCGTTGTTATCCATACCATTAACGGAACAATCCCAGTATGCCAAATGAATCATCGCCTCCTTTCTTCCCCAAGCCCTTTAAAGTGCCATTACAGGCGATCCTAATTGTTCCATTTGTTGTTCAAACGGTGGGGACAGTGGGTATTGTCGGTTATCTTTCCTTCAGGAATGGACAGAAGGCAGTGA
This sequence comes from Microcoleus sp. OTE_8_concoct_300, assembly GCF_031383065.1. NCBI lineage: Bacteria > Bacillati > Cyanobacteriota > Cyanophyceae > Oscillatoriales > Microcoleaceae > Microcoleus > Microcoleus sp. OTE_8_concoct_300. The sequence goes on from NZ_JANMZH010000773.1 coordinate 8,331, forward strand.
ACGATGTAGCTGCTCAGTTACGCAACGAGACGAGCTCACGCATCGCACAAAATCTAACTCACTTGGTTGCGAGTCCTTTTCAAGCGTTTGAAAGTTATGAAGCTGCACTAAGCCAAAACCGGATCGACCTTAATAACGGAAGGGATATAGAGAAGTTCCTGTGGCGACAACTTCCTGCCTTTAGGAATCTCAGCCTGACAGCGTTGATTACAACCAACCAAGAGTTTTTTGGGGCTGAGCGGCAAGATGATGGTGCGATCGTGATCCGCACTTCTTCCGTAGAAAATAACCGTGCGCTGACAACCTACCGTACTAACTCAAGTGGCGATCGACTCGAAGTCATAAACGCTGGCAAGCCGAACTTTGACCCACGCAAACGGGCCTACTACAAAATTCCAGTCCAGCAGAGGGAAGCAACCTGGGGAAAAGTGTTTCCGCACATCACTGGCAAAACTATGTATATTGCCCCTGGCAAACCCATATACAACTGGGCAGGTGAGCTGCAAGGCGTGTGGATGGCGAGCTTAAACTTGTCAATGATTGGGGATTTTCTCAGAAGCCTCAAAATAGGCACCACCGGACAAAGTTTTATTCTAGAGCGCTCTGGAAAATTGATTGCCACCTCTACAGGGGAAAAACCGTTCCGATATTATGCAGACAAAGTTGTGCAACTGCCAGAACAGCGGGTTGAACGACTCAATGCGATCGATAGCGAAAATTCCACCACTCAGAAAACAAGCCAGTTTTTGCTAGAGAAGTTTCAAGATTTCGACCTGATCCAGGGATTTCAGCAGCTTGAGTTTTCCATTAACGGTGAACGCCAGTTCGTGCAAGTTACTCGTTTTCAAGATGGCAGGGGCATTGACTGGCTGGTGGTTGTCACTGTTCCAGAATCAGACTTTATGGCACAAATTAATGCCAATACTCAAAGTACGATTTTGTTAAGTCTACTGGCGCTAGCTATTTCTCTGGGAATTGGCATACTCACCAGTCGCTGGATTACTCAACCGATTTTGCAGCTCAATCAAGCATCGTCGGCAATGGCTGCCGGATCTCTGAGCCAAGCGGTGACAGAATCATCTGTGTATGAGTTGCAACAACTCACGCAGTCCTTTAACCGTATGGCTCAACAGTTACAGGAATCATTTAACACGCTGGAACAAGCCAATGAACAATTAGAGCATCGAGTCGAAGAACGCACGGCCGAGCTAAAAGGGGCAAAGAATGAAGTTGAAACTGCCCTCAGAGAACTACAACTGGCCCAGACTAAATTGATTCAAAGCGAGAAAATGTCGAGTTTGGGGCTGCTAGTTGCCGGAGTTGCCCATGAAATCAATAACCCAGTGAATTTCATCTATGGCAATCTCGGTTATGCCGATGAATACACTCAAGAACTCTTAAAACTTGTGCAAGCCTACCAGACTCATTACCCCGAACCTCCAGAAGCGATCGCACAGCAGTCAGAGGCGATGGATTTAGATTTTATAGCTAAGGATCTATCTAAGGTGATCGAATCAATGAAAGAGGGGGCGCGACGAATTCGACAAATTGTCTTAGCATTACGAACATTCTCTCGACTGGATGAAGCAGAAGTTAAATCTATCAATATCCATGATGGCATTGATAGCACGCTGGTTATTCTGGGTAACCGTCTCAAGCCCAAGCTGAATCATCCAAAAATAGAAATCCTGCGAAACTATGGTTCTCTTCCCCTGGTGGAGTGCTATCCGGGACCACTCAATCAGGTTTTTATGAACATCTTATCTAACGCCATTGACGCCATTGAAATCGCGATCAAGCATGGAAAACAAATTACTCCCACAATCTCCATTCATACGGACTTCATCGACGAGAGTCGGGCCGAGATCCGAATCAGGGATAACGGCAACGGCATTCCAGAAGCTATCAAACAGCAAATCTTTGACCCCTTCTTTACAACCAAGCCGATTGGAAGTGGCACTGGCATGGGGCTGGCAATTAGTTATCAAATCATCACCGATCTGCATCAGGGCACTTTAAGTTGCAGTTCACAATCGAGAGAAGGTACGGAGTTTGTAATTCAAATTCCGCTCACACAGAAGTTGAGACATTAGCAGCTATGTAGAGAGTGAGTAGTTGTCATTGGCTCGTGCGATCGCACGGCACTGAAGTTGATGAAACAAGCTACAAAGGACTGGTTCACAACAGGAAGATGACCGTGATTAAAGGTTCCTCATTCCGTGGCTGCATTCTATCTCAACTCTCGAAGTGTTCCGCCCGTTAGCGCAGCCCTCGGAAAGGATCGCCCCTTCAAACTATCCAAACTATTGATATAGTAGTACGCGGTGCAAAAAACGGTAAACCGTCAGGAACCTCAGCTATCAAGGCATGAGGCTTGAAGGAGAAATCTAACAAGCCGTTCTGACCAGCCTCAGTCTTAACTGACTACGTTTTTGGAGTCACGACACCCTGGGATGCGTAGCTAGTCCTTTGCTCTGTCGTTGAGAGTTAAACAGTTCTAAGGTCACTGGAACAGTGCTTTCAACCTAACAAGCTCTTAAAACTTTGGCGAAGCTAACTTTACTCTGAAAAGAGATTGAGGCAACCATACCTCAGCGGAGGGGCAACCATACCCCTCCACCCCGCGAGGGGATTCAATTCAATGTAAAGCCGTCCTAAAAGGACGGGGTTTCAACCCTGCGCTACGCTGCGCCCATAGTTCTGATGACAGCCACAAATCTAGTCAATAAATTTGAGTACAAACCCCGATACAAACCCAATCAGTTAATTTGCGGAACGGGGCAAACAGCCATTGTCAGCGGCTGGACAGTAAAAAGTGCGATCGGCAAAAAATTACAACCCAACGAATTTGCTGTCATCGGACAACTGTACTCTCCTACTCGCGGCATCAACTTCTTAATTAGAAACTTGCTGTGCAATCCCCACGTCCGCTTTTTAGTAATTCTCAACGCTACCAAAGAAGACCGCAACTCGGGTGCTGCAGCGTGCTTGCTCGACTTTTTTCGCAACGGCTTTGAAGCCGGCAAAAGCGATACTGGCAGAGATTGCTGGCTAATTAAATCTTCAATATTTGGCTACATCGATATTGAAATAGCAGCAGAAGCCTTAGAACTATTGCGTCATTCCATCGAATGGAAAGAAGCAAAAAATATAGCAGACACAGTGACCTTTGTCAAGTCTTTTGCCCAAAAAGAATCTGTTGAACCTTGGGGAGAACCCGTAACTTTTCCCCTAGTCGAAATCGTCCCGACTGTACTCCCCGGTCAGAAATACGGACACAGAATTGAAGGCAAAACTATCGCCGAAACTTGGGTAAAAATCATCCACAGAATTAAGACCACCGGCACGCTGCGACCGACTGGTTACGACGGACAGTGGCAAGAATTAATCGACTTAATGGCAGTGATTACAGATGAACCTGCGGAGTTCTATTTTCCTGAACCGAATTACTTACCAATAGACCGTGATTTCCTCGAGCAGTACAAACCGCAAATGCTGGAAGATGCCCCATATAGCGAAGGCATTAAATATACCTACGCACAGCGGATGAGGTCGTGGTTCGGACGCGATCAAATCGAAGAAGTTATTACCAAACTAATTAAGGAAATTGACGCGGCAAGTGCTGTAATTAGTTTGTGGGATGCCGGGGGAAATATTAACAGAAGGTCTGACGGTTCCTCGGATCACCAACACAGCGGTAGCCCTTGTTTGAATCACATTTGGGTGCGAGTTGTGGATGAGGAAATATCGCTAACTGCAACTCTCCGCAGTAACGATATGTTTGCGGCGTGGCCGGCAAATGCAATGGGTTTGCGGGCTTTGCAGCAGCACATTCGAGATGAAATTGCCAAGCGTTCCGATTACAATTTGACGATGGGCCCGTTGGTAACGCTGAGTCAATCGGCTCACTTGTATGACGATACCTTTGAAAATGCCGATCGACTAATTCAAACCCAATATGCTAAAATCTGCGAAGATCGAGACTTTTTCGATGCAGCAGGCAATTTTTTAGTTGAAGTAGCCGACAATCAAATAGTTGTCACGCAAACCACCCCCGGCAGCGGCGAAGCTGTCACCTGTTATTCTGGAAAAAATCCTCTCAAGTTAGTGCGAGAAATTTGTGCGGCTTCCCCGGCCATCCAACCCGAGCATATTGGTTATTTGGGCATAGAATTGCAGAAGGCGGCCCAGTGTCTGAAAACAAGCAACCAATACATCCAGGACAGAAGATGAATTTAGAAGAAGAAAGACCGACATGGGACGAATACTTCTTAATGTTAGCAAAATTGGCCGCTACTCGATCGACTTGTCTGGCTTTTCCTGTAGGCGCGGTGATAGCTAAAAACAGGCAAGTTTTAGCAACCGGTTACAACGGTTCGCCGTCAGGTTCGGTACACTGCACGGCTCAAGGCTTCTGCTATCCCGGTTTGAGCAGTTGCGATGCCAGCAAAACTTTGCCGTCGCGGGCGGTTCATGCTGAGGCTAATGCGATCGCCACCGCTGCAAAACACGGCATATCTACCGCTGGATCTAGCATTTACGTGACTTTAGAACCCTGCATTTATTGTTTGAAAGTAATCATTTCTGCTGGCATTCGGGAAGTATTTTATGAAACTGTTTTTAACAGCGGAGAAAAAGCTGCTTTGAGAGATTCTTTTATCGCGGAAGGTCTTGTTGAACTCAAACAAATTAAGCTATCTGAAACTACAGCAAAAAGAGCGGCTTTATTTCTGCTGAATCCTACCTCTGTCCCAAAAGATACTGTAACAGGAATTATAGGCCCAGGCAAACAGTAAAACCTAACCCCCCCAACCCCTCTGTTTGCACCAAAGGGGTTGGGGAGAAGTTTTTACCGCTTCAAAGCTAGCTGTGAGACGGGCATTTTCTCAAGCTTTTTCTTGTCCTCTAGAACGCTTCAGGATGCTGATGACTTCTCCCGGGTTGCGAGTTCGTGTCAACTTGCTTGCGCGTGCCCACTTCGGCTATCCCCAAACTGTGCAAGCGGTGAATGATGCCCTTAACCCCTTTGCGATCGCCGAGCAAAATCATGCGGTTGGCCGGCTTGCCGGAAATCGTTAAAGCGTCGGCGACAAGGCTAGCAGGGGAGCGGCTTGTGCAGGTAATTTCTCTGACATAGGCTTTTACTGATATCTTGCACCATTGTCAGCAACAGGCAAGATGCCTGTTCCACAAAAGATAAATTTTCTTGTGGAACAGGCATCTTGCCTGTTCATAAGCAGGACTAGCAAAGATTAACAAAGCTGCCACTAGAGATTTTCTAGTTTTGTTTTTGGGGCGCTTTGCTGAGAAAGACTATCTTTGGGAGGACGACAAAACGTGACTCTTCGGCGTTTACACGCGCAACAGGCAGGGCAAAAGCAGTCCAAGCCTTTAAACAAAAAAAACCTGACTCGCAGGCGTTGTCCTAGCTGTCAAGTCAAATATTTTGGGTGTTGGATTGGAAAGTTCGATCGCTCAATCAAACTCATTCACAGCTTGCAAATAGTCGATCGCCGCATCTATCCTCGAAGAATACTTAAAAGCAAACTGATCGAACCAATATCCCTCATCGGAATTCTTATCCAACTTTTTCAGCCAAACCTGAGCTTGCCTAACTTTCTGTCTGTGCGTTTCTACGTCCAACTGCGGCGCCGTGACTTTTTCTGCTGGCTGCGGTTCCAGTGAAGCCACTTCCTGAACTTTATTTTGTGCTTCGTGCTCAGCCTTAATAGGATTTACGCAGGTGGGTGCAGAAACCGGGTTTTTTTCCGAATCTGCGGGCGGCAGCGAAGTTTTTTCGTAAAAAAACCCGGTTTCCTGGGTCGGAGTGCGTAACTCCTGCTTAATTTCAGCTAAATCTTTGTCCAAAGCACCAGCATACAAATCTATATCTAATGTTTTAAATGTGGGATTTGACGGCACTGCTGCTGGTTTCAAAGGCGCTTGTCCTTGCACCAGCGGCTGACTTTTCAAATCATCAGCTTGTTTTTGAGATGCTTGATACTCTGCCTTAAGTTCAGCTAACAGGCGATCGATCGACTCCATAACTTAAACCCCCCTAAAAAAATGCTGCTTAGCCAACTGGCACAAATATAATCGCGTGAACTTCGGCCGCCCCTCAATCAATTATTGCATTCAGCAATACCTCGGTCAGGGTCATTCCTTCCATATCATCCATCGTGACAGTATCAACGATATCGAATTTAGCCCCGGCGCTTTGCAGTTCGTCATCCAATATTTTGAGAAACTTAGTAGCTTCCGGCGCATCCCCTACTTGAATGAAAGAAATCGCCAACTCTTCATCTCGATCGAGCTTCCGCGAAGCTTCTATAATCGTTTTCATCACTTCTTTGCGATCGTCCGGTTCCCCGTCCGTTACCACTAATATTGTTTCCCCATTTTGCTGAGTCTTACCGGATGCTTTGCGCTGAAAAAAACTGTTTAGAGCGTCTTGCAGGACAGCAGCTAAATTCGTAGTCCCAGAAGGTTCGTTTTCTTGGAAAATTTGCACGACTTTAGCGGATGTTACGTTGTCGTAGCGCTTGAAGCGACCGGAAAACAAATAAACTGTTATGCCATCAGGATCGAGCTCTTCGCATTTATTCGCCAAGGCGATCGTTGATTCTTGCATGAGCGCCCACCGACTTTTACCGCCCATATGGTCTTTCGTGTACATACTGCCGCTTTTGTCAATAATGATGGTATAATCGCGGTTCTGAAGCATATGATTTTTCCTGTTAATTAAGTTTTTCCCAAAAAGAGCAAAACCAGCGAGCAGAAGCTGTTGAGCTTTAGTTGCTCGCTGCGTTTTTTAGTTGATTTGCGATCGCAAATAGCCGAATTTAAGCTGCAACTAAAGCATCTTTAAGTGGCTTCCAGCTAAAAGCTCGATCGCCCCCCATCTCCACTGCTATTTTAACTCGCGGTTCTAAGGTCGGCAAAACAGTCAAATACTCAATCTCCTGACTCGACAAAATTTGCCCTTCAATAATCCACAGCACGAGTCCTTTTGCTTTCGGCGGCAAATTGTCTAATTGAGTTTGCAACAGCGGTGGCACGTAGTACGTATAACCTACAGCCGATTCATTGCCAGTAGTTTTTTTGCCCAAATGCGGCGGCCGCACCCCGTGAACCCCCGTCAAATACATCGCCAAATCACCCAAACCCCGGGCCGAAATCGTGTACGCACCGTAACCCGCAGCCCTCAGCCGCCGCAGGTAGCGCCCCTCAAATCCTCCCTCTAAAGGAACGTACAGGGCCAGCGACCCCGACTTTTCCAAATCCCGAATCACATCCGAGCCCGTCGTAATCAGTCCCATAAATTTGTTTTGCCTGCTCTTTTAAATTTGGTCGATCGCTGCTTGTGAGCTGGAAATATTATAAATCCTAAAGTTGAGGCGAAACTTTCTCATCGCGGCCTTGACAAACGGCAAACACTTCATGTACTATTGTGAATTGTCGCCGTAAAGGATACTGAGTGGTTTGCTGCTCAAGTCCTGGCACAAACAAGCAAGACCGAGATCAAACTCGGAGATAGAGTCGGTAAAAAGCCGCGAATCTCAACCCTTGCAAGACTTCCACAAGCTCGCTCCCAAATTTAAAACTCAAATTTTAAACACCGAGGAAGGCTGTTGGTTGATAACAGTTAATTGCAGGAACACTGAAATAAATGTTTCTGCACAAGAGCAAGCGGATTGACGTAAATTTCGCAATCCGAAACCTCTTGCGTAAATAAAAGGAAAAAAATCCGTGTCTGTAGGCATTCTTGGCACCAAACTAGGCATGACTCAAGTGTTTGACGCCGAAGGGAGAGCCATCCCCGTCACCGTCATACAAGCAGGGCCTTGTACAGTAACTCAAATCAAAACAAAACAAACTGACGGCTACGGTGCCGTTCAAGTCGGATACAACGAAGTAAAACCAAAGGCTCTCAACAAGCCAGAATTGGGACACCTTGCCAAGTCGGGGGCGAATCCATTGCGCCACTTGCAGGAATACCGCTTGGAAGATACCAGTTCCTTTGAATTAGGCCAACAACTAAAAGCAGATACTTTTACACCGGGACAAATAGTAGATGTCATCGGTACAAGCATCGGTAAAGGTTTTGCAGGCTTCCAAAAGCGCCACAACTTTAAACGAGGTCCCATGTCTCACGGTTCCAAGAACCACCGCGAGCCAGGCTCGATCGGACCTGGAACTACTCCCGGTCGCGTTTATCCCGGGAAAAAAATGGCGGGACGTATGGGCAACGTTCAAGTCACCGTCCGTAAACTAACAATTGTCCGGGTGGATACAGAGCAGAATTTGCTGCTAATTAAGGGAGCAGTTCCCGGCAAAGCTGGCGCCTTAGTCAATGTTGTGCCTGAGAAAAAAGTAGGACGTTAGTCAGTAGTCATGAGTCAGTAGTCAGCAGTCAGTAGATAGTCGTTGGCGGTTAGTAGCAAGCAAGAACTAAGAGCCCAAAACTAAGAGCCCAAAACTAAGACCTGAGAACAGACAACAGACAACAGATAACTAACAACAGATAACTAACAACAGACAACTAACAACAGACAAAGGACAAAAGATATGGTTAATTGTGTAGTGCGAAATTGGCAAGGCGAAGAAGTTGGGGAAACAACTTTAGAACTGCGCGTAGCCAAAGAAGAAAATGCGTCTCACATCGTTCACAGAGCATTGACGCGGCAAATGAATAACGCCCGTCAAGGAAATGCTTCCACCAAAACTCGATCGGAAGTCAGAGGCGGTGGCCGCAAACCTTGGCGTCAAAAAGGCACCGGCCGAGCCAGAGCAGGTTCGATCCGTTCTCCGCTGTGGCGGGGCGGCGGTGTCATCTTCGGGCCAAAACCGAGAGACTTTGAAGTCAAAATGAACAAAAAGGAACGCCGTCTCGCTTTGCGGACAGCATTCCAAAGTCGCACCGAAGACATAATTGTGGTTGAAGAATTTGCAGAGCAATTTCCGAGACCGAAAAGCAAAGAATTGCTGAGTGCGATCGCCCGCTGGGGTATCGAACCCGATACAAAAGTTCTGTTAATCTTGCCAGAACCGCAACTAAACGTCTACTTATCAGGACGAAACATCGAATTAGTAAACGTCATCTTGGCAACTTCCCTGAATGTTTACGACGTTCTCGCGGCTGACAAAATTATCGTCACATCTACAGCCATAGCTAAAATTCAGGAGATTTACGGTGAGTAAAATCGACCCCCGCGACTACGCAGATTTGATCCAGCGTCCGATTCTCACCGAGAAAGCTACCCGAATGATGGAATTAAATCAATTCACATTCGACGTAGCCCCCAAAGCGACCAAGCCTCAAATCAAAGCTGCAATCGAAGAACTATTTAAGGTTAAAGTCATCGGCGTAAACACCCAAAACCCGCCGCGCAAAAAGCGTCGAGTTGGCAAATTCGTCGGCTTTAAACCTTCTTACAAGCGAGCAACCGTAACTCTGACCGACGGAGACTCGATCCGCAAACTCCTATTCCCAGAAGTCTAGACGATTTTGGATTTTAGATTTTAGATTTTAGATTTTAAATTGCGGTTAACTGGTGGAAATTCTCGAACCAGAAAACTCGTAAGTTAACCAAAGATCGCCAATCTTCAACCTAAAATCTAAAATCGATAAACGTCAAATCCAAAATCCAAAATCCAAAATCTAAAATAGATCGATTATGGGCATCCGTTCTTACCGACCTTATACCTCCAGCACCCGGGAACAGACCGTCTCGGACTTCGCTGAAATTACCAGATCAGAACCAGAAAAGTCTCTAACCAGCAACAAGCACACCAAACAAGGCCGCAACAACCGAGGCGTCATCACCTGTCGCCACCGGGGAGGCGGTCACAAACGGCTGTATAGAGACATCGACTTCCGCCGCGACAAACACAGCATTCCCGCTACCGTCAAGGCGATCGAATACGACCCCAATCGCAACGCCCGCATCGCCCTCCTGTTCTACAAAGACGGCGAAAAACGGTACATTCTGCACCCGCTCAACTTAAACGTCGGTACAGTAATTATCTCAGGTCCCGACGCGCCGATCGAAATCGGCAACGCCCTCCCCCTGAAGAACATTCCCCTCGGTACCAGCATCCACAACGTCGAGCTAGTACCAGGTAAAGGCGGGCAAATCGTTCGTTCCGCAGGCGCAAGCGCTCAGCTAATGGCAAAAGAAGGTAGCTACGTCACCCTCAAACTGCCCTCCGGCGAACAGCGCAAAGTCCGCGCCGACTGCTACGCCACCATCGGTCAAGTCGGCAACACAGACGCCAGAAACATCAGCCTCGGTAAAGCCGGCCGCACCCGATGGAAAGGTCGCAGACCCACCGTTCGCGGTAGCGTCATGAACCCGGTAGACCACCCGCACGGCGGCGGCGAAGGCAGAGCTCCTATTGGACGTCCGGGGCCTGTCACTCCTTGGGGTAAACCAGCATTGGGTGCAAAAACTCGACCCAAAAACAAGCGCAGCGACGCTTTAATCGTCCGGCGCCGCCGCAAATCTTCCAAGCGCGGCAAGGGCGGTAGACAAAGTTAGTTTAATGGGTAATGGGTTATTGGAAATAACAAATTACCAATGCCCAATGCCCGATGCCCGATGCCCAATTCCCTATTACCAAAATCATGTCTCGATCTCTAAAAAAAGGCCCGTTTGTCGCAGATAATCTGATGACAAAAATCGAAAAACTCAACGCCGCCGGCCAAAAACAAGTAATTAAAACTTGGTCGCGATCTTCCACAATCCTGCCCCAAATGGTAGGCCACACGATCGCCGTTCACAACGGCAGACAGCACGTACCCGTCTACCTCACCGACCAAATGGTAGGTCACAAACTCGGAGAATTTTCCCCCACTCGTACCTTTAGAGGTCACGCTAAAAGTGGTGATAAAAAGGCAAAAAGATAGCCTAATTAGGTGACAGGTAAGAGGTAGTCGGAAAAAAAAATTACCAATTACCAATTACCTTTTCCCCAATTACCAATTACCAATTACCAAAATCTTCATGGCTATAGATACCACATACGAAATTAAGGCGATCGCCCGCTACATCAGAACATCCCCGTTCAAAGTGCGCCGCGTCCTCGACCAAATTCGCGGCAAAAGCTACCAAGAAGCGCTGATTTTACTCGAATTCATGCCCTACCGCGCCTGCGAACCAATCGTCAAAGTTTTGCGATCGGCAGTAGCAAACGCCGAACACAACGCAGGATTGGATAAAGCCAAGCTCGTAGTTTCTCAAGCTTACGCAGACCAAGGCCCAGTCCTCAAACGATTCAGACCCCGCGCTCAAGGTCGTGCCTACCAAATCCGCAAGCCAACTTGTCACATTACCGTAGTAGTGGCTCCGATCTTAGAAAACTAACCAGGGAAAACGTAATAGGTAATAAACAGCTTAAAGTTGAAAAAACAGGTAATCACCAATTACCAATTACCAGTTACCAATTACCAATTACCAATTAACTCATCAACTATTATGGGCCAAAAAATACATCCAATTGGTTTTCGCCTCGGCATTACCCAAGAGCACCGCTCTCGCTGGTTTGCTGACCCGAGAAACTATCCCGAACTCTTGCAAGAAGACTATAAAATTCGCAAGTACGTCCGCAAAACCCTCAGCAATGCTGGCATTTCCTCGGTCAAAATTGAGCGCAAAGCCGATCAAATCGACCTAGAAGTGTTCACCGCCAGACCGGGCGTTGTCGTCGGCCGCGGTGGTGCTGGCATCGAAACTTTGCGCGTCGGTTTGCAGCAGCAACTCGGCAGCAACCGCCAAATCCGCATCAACGTCGTCGAAGTTCAGCGAGTAGATGCCGATGCCACACTGATCGCAGAATACATCGCTCAGCAACTAGAACGGCGCGTATCCTTCCGCCGAGTAGTCCGCCAAGCAATCACCCGCGCCCAAAAAGTAGGCATCCAAGGCATCAAAATTCAAGTCAGCGGACGCCTCAACGGCGCAGAAATCGCACGTACCGAATGGACGCGCGAAGGAAGAGTCCCTTTGCACACGCTGCGGGCCGACATCGACTATTCCTACTGCACCGCTCAAACCATCTACGGTATTCTGGGCATTAAAGTTTGGGTTTTCAAAGGCGAAATTATTCCCGGACAGGAACAGCAGGAGGCTGCACCAAATGCAGCAGTTCCCCGCACCAAACAAAAGCGCCGCCGCCAGAACTTTGAAGATCGATCGAACGAAGGCTAGCTAATTGTTAACTGTTAGTTGTCACTTGTTAAGTGTCAATGGTTTCAAACCAATTAGCAATTAGCAATCACCAATTACCAATTACCAATTACCAATTACCCAACTCCCTTTCGCCATGTTAAGCCCTAAAAGAACCAAATTCCGCAAACAACAGCGCGGGCGAATGAGCGGTGTTGCCACCCGCGGCAACACAGTTAGCTTTGGCGACTTCGCGCTCCAAGCCATCGAACCAGCCTGGATAACTTCCCGCCAAATAGAAGCCGGACGGCGCGCCATGACCCGCTATATCCGCCGGGGTGGCAAAATCTGGATTCGCATTTTTCCAGACAAACCAGTCACCCAGCGCGCAGCAGAAACCCGGATGGGTTCCGGTAAAGGCGCACCTGAGTTTTGGGTTGCCGTAGTCAAACCCGGTCGGGTAATGTTTGAAATTGGTGGCGTAAGTGAAGAAACTGCGCGCGAAGCAATGCGTTTGGCATCTTTCAAATTACCAATTAAAACCAAGTTCATCACCCGCGAAGAAGACCAGTCATAGCGATAATCGAAGGTAGAACTAGGTCGGCATTGGTCAAAATTTTAAACTGCTACACCAATTTAAAATCTGCCATTCATAACTTTTCTTTCCTTCGACATTCAGCATCTAGACAATTCTGTCTTCTGTCATACCGCTCGCTAACGAGAAAGCACACAATTATGTCTTTGCCCAAGATTAAAGAAGCTAGAGAATTAAGCGATGCAGCACTAGCAGAGCAAATTTTAGCCGCCAAGCGCCAACTAATGGAATTGCGGCTCCAGCAAGCTACCGGCCGCATGGAAAAGCCTCACCTGTTCAAGCACGTCAAGCACCGCGTCGCTCAATTGATGACAGTTGAACGCGAGCGCCAAATCGCTGCTGATGCAGAGGCGGCAGAAAAATTAGCCGCATCTCAAGAGGCAGCACAGCCTGCTCCAACCGCAACAGTCAGCCAAGAGTCAGAAGCAGCCGAGCCGACGATCGCACAGTAGCTAAAAAAAACTCAATTGAACAATAAAAATAGGTAGCTATGGCAATTAAAGAACGAGTTGGCGTAGTAGTCAGCGACAAGATGGATAAAACCGTCGTGGTAGCAATCGAAAACCGCTCCTCCCACACCAAATACGGCAAAATCGTAGTCCGCACCAAGCGGTACAAAGCTCACGACGAAGAAAATCAGTGCAAATCGGGCGATCGGGTCCGCATCACTGAAACTCGCCCTTTGAGCAAAACCAAACGCTGGACGGTTGCTGAGATTTTCGGGACAAAAAACGGCTAACAGTTAATTGCGACATCGCGATCTCCTGATCAAAAATTAACAATCAACTAGCAGTCAAAAGTCAACAGTCAACAGTTAACAGTCAACAGTTAACAGTCAACAATCACCATGATTCAACCCCAGACATACCTCAATGTCGCCGACAATAGCGGAGCCCGCAAACTGATGTGCATCCGCGTATTGGGAGGCGGCAACCGCCGCTACGGCGGAGTCGGCGATGTCATCATTGCCGTCGTCAAAGACGCCATCCCCAATATGGCCGTCAAAAAATCAGATGTCGTCCGGGCCGTCATAGTCAGAACCCGCAAAGGTCTGCGCCGCGACAGCGGCATGAGCATTCGTTTTGACGATAACGCCGCCGTTATTATCAACGTAGACGGCAACCCTAGAGGCACTCGCGTTTTCGGCCCCGTAGCCCGCGAACTGCGCGACAAAAACTTTACTAAAATCGTTTCCTTAGCCCCGGAGGTACTTTAAAATGTACGGAAAAAAGGGTAAAGCAACTAGCGAACTGCAGCGCTACAGAATGCACGTCAAAGCAGGCGACACCGTGCAAATAATTACTGGCAAAGAGAAAGGAAAAGTCGGACAAATTTTAAAGACATATCCTAAAGTCAGCAAAGTAATTGTTAAAGGTGTAAATATCAGAACCAAGCACGTCAAGCCCCAGCAAGAGGGAGAATCCGGCAAAATAGTCACGTTTGAGGCTCCCATTCACAGCTCAAATGTCATGCACTATTCCGAAAAAGAGAAAGTAGCTAGCCGTGTTTGCTACTTCTTTAGCGAGGAAGATGGCCGCAAATTGCGAAAACTCAAAAAAACCGGAGAAATCATTGATAATTAGTCATTAGTCATTAGTCATTAGTCATTAGCTGACCAATGCTTTCCTGACAACTGACAACTGACAACTGACAACTGACAACTGACAACAGTCAACGGACAACTGACAACGGACAACTGACAACGGACAACTGACAACTAATAATTCCCTGACCAAGCCCAGGGACAGTTAACGAAACACAAAAACTATGCCGGACAAACTCAAGGTTGTTTATCAAGAAAAAATCGTTCCGACACTGATGGATCAGTTTAAATATACTAATATCCATCAGGTGCCCAAACTCGTCAAAGTCACAGTGAACCGGGGTTTGGGAGAAGCATCTCAAAACGCTAAGGCACTGGATTCGTCGATTAACGAAATTGGCATCATCACCGGGCAAAAACCAGTGGTGACGCGGGCGAAAAAAGCGATCGCAGGCTTCAAAATCCGCAAAGGAGTACCCGTCGGCGTTATGGTGACGCTGCGCGCCGATCGGATGTACGATTTTCTCGATCGGCTGATCAACCTCGCACTCCCCCGAATCCGCGACTTCCGCGGCATCAGCCCCAAAAGCTTTGACGGGCGTGGCAACTACAGCTTGGGTCTGAGAGAACAGCTAATTTTTCCAGAAATAGAATATGACAGCATCGATCAAATTCGAGGCATGGACATTTCAATAATCACCACAGCAAACACCGACGAAGAAGGACGCGCGTTGCTTAAAGAAATGGGAATGCCGTTCCGGGACAACTAAGCACTAGAGTAAGAAGCAAAACATGGCAGCTAACGATACCATAGCAGATATGTTGACGCGCATTCGCAATTCTTGCATGGCGCGCCACCAAACAACGCAAATTCCAGCTACAAAAATGACCCGCAGCATCGCCCAAGTCCTCAAAAGTGAAGGCTTTATCGGCGAATTTGAAGAAGCAGAAGCAGAAGGGATAAACCGACATTTAGTGCTTTCTCTAAAGTACAAAGGTAAAACTCGCAAGCCCATTATCACGGCACTTAAGCGAGTCAGCAAACCAGGACTGCGCGTTTACTCGAACCGTAAAGAATTGCCCAGAGTGTTAGGCGGAATTGGCATAGCCATTATTTCTACCTCCAGTGGCATTATGACGGATAGAGAAGCTCGACGCCAAGGTTTGGGCGGTGAAGTGCTTTGTTATGTTTGGTAGTCATTAGTCATTAGTCATTAGTCGCTGGTCGTTGGCAATAGACTCCAAAATCAATCACTAAAGACTAATAACTAAAGACTAATAATCAAGGACTAATAACTAAAAACAAAGGACAAAAACTATGTCGCGAATTGGCAAGCGTCCGATTAGCATTCCCAATAAAGTCACCATCACCCTAGACGGTCAAAAAGTAGCCGTCAAAGGCCCTAAAGGTGAACTTTCCCGAGTTATCCCAGCCGAAATCCTCATGGGACTCGAAGGCGAGACTTTACTCGTTACCCGCAGAGACGAATCTCGCGTCGCCAGACAACTGCACGGCTTGTGCCGCACCCTAGTCGCCAACATGGTCGAAGGTGTATCTCAAGGTTTTCAGCGGCGCCTGGAAATTATCGGCACAGGTTATCGGGCACAGGTTCAAGGACGGAACCTGATTTTAAACGTCGGTTACAGCAAGCCGGTGGAAATGCCTCCTCCAGAAGGCATCACAATGGCAGTTGAAGGCAACACCAACGTCATTGTCTCCGGCATTGACAAAGAACTCGTAGGCAATACAGCAGCCCGCATCCGCGCGGTGCGTCCGCCCGAAGTCTATAAGGGCAAAGGCATTCGCTACAG
>NZ_JANMZH010000911.1:0-3911 GCF_031383065.1 Microcoleus sp. OTE_8_concoct_300
CATTAATGGTTTCTTGGCTTGGCTGATCAACCAACTGCCCGGTAAACAGGACTTAAAAATTGCAGACCCTATCATAATCTTACTGACAGGAGTGTGTCTATTGGCACTTTTTATCCTCGGTGCTATATCCAGTCAGTCTCAGCCGAGTGCAACGCCTGCAAATCAAAATTGGGTTCTTGGTTTTTTACCTTTGCTGGGAGGTGGCATCCTTTTCGGACTCTTGAAGGGGAACCAGGTAGCCGCCGAATTCAACTCAGCAGTTTTTTATACATCTCTCATTCTGTTTGGTTTGGGGACTGTGCTCCCGCCTGTACTGCTTTTACCGAGACAATGGCAGAACAGGTTGGTATGGTTGCCGCCCGGTTTGGGACTGGCAGTAATGTTGTATTTCATACTGAGGGGCGAAGGGACAGCAGGGTTTTTGGCTTTGGTTGTGACTGTAATTTTGATGTTGTTTATCCATGCCATCAAGTTTCTCATCCCAGTTACTAACCAACTTGCACCGAAGTTTAGGGCAAAGAGACAGCAACTTGCAGATAGTTTTGCAGACGGGATTTGGAATAAAATTGAAGATTTTACCTCACCTTTTCAGCGGGAATATTACCAGGGTTTGACTTATATCTGTCGAGACTATCAAACACAGGGATTGGATACAGACCGAACCCTGAAGTTGCAAAAGGTATTTGTGCCACTCAAAATTGCTGCAACAGAGGCAGCGAATACAAGCAACAATCTATTTCAGCTACCCAAGGATGAAACAAATAACTCAAATGAACCACAAATTTGGAATTTTTTAGCAGCAATAGATAAGCATCCGGCATTTCGGCGCATGGCAGTTTTGGGCGCACCCGGTTCCGGAAAAACTACCCTTTTGAGACATTTAACGCTAACTTATGCGACAAAGCAACAGCGAAAAGTGCCTGGGAAAGCGAAAGCGCCGAAACTCATTCCGGTGTTGTTGTATCTCCGAGATGTGCGTCAAGAAATTGTGAATAATAATCAACTCACTCTGGCCGAGTTAATTACTCAGCAGGTACAGCAGCAACGACCAATTGAACCGCTGAATCCACCGCCTAACTGGTTTGCCGAAAAATTACGTCAAAACCAATGTTTGGTAATGTTAGATGGATTGGATGAAGTGGCAGATGAAACCCAGCGCCAGCAAGTAAGTCGTTGGGTTGACAAACAGATGCAGGCATACCCGGATACGGCTTTTATCTTAACCTCTCGACCTTTTGGCTATACAACTGCACGGTTGCAACAAGATGTGACTGTCTTAGAAGTGCAACCATTTAGCCTGAAACAGATGGAAAAGTTTATTGAGAGCTGGTATTTGGAAACAGAGGTGATGAGTCGCGCTGGACAAGAAGATTTGGGAGTGCGGGCAGAGGCTAAACAAAAAGCAGATGATTTAATTAAGCGGATTAAGAATAGCAAACCTCTGGCGGACATGGCGGTGAATCCTTTGCTGCTAACAATGATTGCCACAGTTCACCGTCGCGGTAGCGCCTTGCCAGGAAAACGGGTTGAACTTTACAAAGAAATTTGCCAGGTTTTACTAGAAAGGCGACAAAGAGCTAAAAATATTGCGGATGCGCTAACAGCGACGCAAAAGCAATCAGTTCTGCAAGTGCTGGCATTTAAATTAATGCAGCAAAAAACTCGTGAGTTCAACCTATCCGAGGGAATTGATTGGATTACAGACAAGTTGGCAGATGTAGCAGGCAGTGGGGCGAATCCAGAGGAATTTATTCAGCAAGTTCGCGATGTGAGTGGGTTGTTAGTGGAAAAAGAAGTAGGCGTTTATGAATTTGCTCACTTGAGTTTCCAGGAATATTTAGCAGCGGTTCAGATTAAGGAATCGAACCAAGAGAGTCTGTTAATCGGAAATATTAACCAGTCCTGGTGGGCTGAAACTATCCGTCTTTATGCAGCGCAGAGTAATGCTAGCAATCTGATTGGTACAGTCTTGGGGATGCCATCTCCATCGGTTGAGGAAATGGCACTCGCCTATGATTGCTGGGAGGAGGGGTTGAGTGTAAATCCAGGCGTTGGGCAACAACTGGAGCAAATTTTAGAGCAAGGTTTGAATTCGACAGACCCAGAAATTGCTAAATTAGCAGCACAAGTAAAGTTATCGAGGCGATTGAAATAATGCTGTTACGAATTGATGAGAATGTCCACATTGACATGAGTTACATCACCTGCGCGGAATATCAGCTTTTTATTGATGAGAAGCTGAAAGCAGATGAACATTGTCAACCTGACCATTGGAAAAGTTACAGATTTCCGCCAGGAGATGCTCAAAAACCCATTACTGGAGTAAGGTCGAGCGATGCAAAGGAGTTTTGTGAATGGTTAACTCAGCAGCAATCTGCACCAATATTTAAATATAGACTGCCAACTGTAGCTGAAGTAAAGGAGCATCCAGTGACAGAAAAACAAGTAGGAGGCTGGTGTTTTGATGGAAAACAGCGAATCATTGCAGGAATAGAAACTCGACAGCAGCAAACTTGGCAACAGAAATTAGCTGAGGTTTTGGTTCTCAAGCTCAACCGCGACAGCGACCTCAACCGCGACCTCAACCGCGACCTCAAGCGTGACCTCTACCGCGACCTCTACCGCGACTTCATGCGCGACCTCAACCGTGACCTCAACCGCTTCCTCTACTGTGACTTCCACTGCGTCATCAATTGCGACCTCAACGACGAACTCTACCGCGATCTCCACCGGGTTTTAGACCGCGACCTCCACCACGACCTCTACCGCGTCCTCTACCAGGATCTCTACCGCTTCCTCAACCGTGACCTCAACCGTGACCTCTACGGCAAAGTTAAAGCAATTGAAGCAGGCAAAGCTAGTGATTTCCTACTTTTAAACTTCCCTCTGCTTCCTGTGATTGTTATCTATTATTTCTTGTTAGCAACTTATGAGGTAATCTCCAAAAATCAAGCGGCGCTCAATACAATTAATTTAAGCAGTCAAGAAAGTGAAGTTATTAGCCGTAAGTATCTACAGAAGCTCAATGAAATATACCCACTTTATGTTTTCTTGGTATTACTAGATGAGCGGCAAGCGGGTCGGATGCCAGCATGGGAGAGTATTCGGATTGTCAGGGAAAGAGTTGAGTAGGAGATATAGCGCCTGGATAGTAGGGACACAACACTGTTGTGTCCTTTGGCTGCGGAACACAGGATTGTTTGTGAAATAGTATTTTCTAATCTTGCCTCACACTATCGGGTACGCCCACCGCCGAAATACCCGATATCGCCTTTAAGTTTTGACATCGAATCAACTCATTAAAATCCAAACTGCGCCCTTCAATTTGCGCCACAGCCTCGATCGCCCCCAGCAAATGTCCGGCCGCTTCGGCTTCGTTGTAACCGCGCCTGAGAGCGACTCTAATCGCCCCCTCGTCAGCATCTAACTCTACTTGGGAACTGCGGTTGTCGCGCCAAATTCGAGTCATGGCGAGTCCCGTCAAACCGCCCGCGATCGCAGTGCCGATCGCATCTCCCTGCAACAATTCTACAACAGTCCCGACCATTCCCGCCAGAGCCGCACCTTGATAAATATCCGGTTTAAACCACTTAAAATTGCACAGAAAACTTACATTCCGCAATAGCAGTAAATCCCGCTGCGGCTTAGATAGCAGCCGCCACAAATCAAAATTAATATAAATCGGACGAGATTGATGCCAAGGCAAAGGAAAATCGCAGTCAATTACCGTTGATTGTTGTGGCTTATTAATAATTTTACACATCATGCGGCCGGAAGCGGGCATCACATCTAACAGGCGGCTAATTTCTGGTTCTGGGTTCATATTTTTTTGGGTTATTGGTTATTAGATTTATTGCATAATTTTTTTATTAATATGTCAACCGCAGATTCAAGGCAGATAAACGCAGATA
>NZ_JANMZH010000363.1:0-1656 GCF_031383065.1 Microcoleus sp. OTE_8_concoct_300
TTTCTGCTACCCCTTTTAAGTGTGCTTTTAGGCGCTGTTGGTCTGAGGGTGTCATTTTTTTGATCTCATCTTTTTTGACAGTTTTACTAGCTTTTTCATTGTAGCCCTTTTTCATATATTTGCAAAAGTGAGATGCACCCGTTCTCAGTTGAAATAGCAGCGACCTTGCAACAAGAGTTGAGGGCTCCCGAAGGATTTCAGAGTTATAAAGAAGTTCATCTTTGGCTCTGGTTGATTAAAGGAATAGCTAGCAGTTACCAGGCTGTATATTCTTTAGTTAGAGGTGAATTAAGAAGTAAATTAAAAATTCCTAGACCTCGCAGTGTTTCTCAGAAATATACGGCAATTAATGAATTTAAAAATAACTTGCATCAACAGATAAAAGCTCTACTAGACAAAGCTTTACCTCAAGTAAACAAATATAAAAAAGTCACTTATTGGTGTAGTGATGAAACGCGGATAGGGCTGCATACAATTCGTCGGCGCAAGCTGACGCTTTCCGGCGTAAAGCCCATTGGGAAGAATCAATGGAAATAAGAGTGTTTTTGGCTGTATGGGGCAGTATCAATCGCTACTGGAAAGAGTTTTTTTTGGGAGTTTTCGCATTTAGACAAAGTTTGTTTTGGAGCATATTTACAACTTTTGTCAATACAATATCCTGAGCAATTACACATCATTCAAGTTGATAACGCACCTGCTCATAATTTGGACTCATCTGAATTACCAGACAATGTTATTTTACTATTTCAGCCTCCGGCTTGTCCCGAAGTAAATCCGACAGAAAGAGTGTGGGAATATCTGAAATATTTTTGGCGTTGCTGATTTATGGTATGAACGACTCAATCTGCAAAAAATGAAACAAGCGCGTCAGAATATCTTCGGAATTTCCAACTTATCTATTTTCATACCGTGATTCAGCAACGCCATATTTTTTAGCTTGGTCGGTGTTTAGTAATCTTGACGAACTCCGCACAAAAGTCAAGGAAATTTTGGCATCTTTCACCGAACGTGTCATTGGTTTTCTCACCGGATGGTCTTGGATTTTACATTCTTTATCTCTATCACATCTTTAAAAAAATGGTATAACCTTCCTTCGGTCTTGTCTTATGGTACTCTGGCAGCTTAAAAACTGTCCGGAGTATTGTTATCTGACAATTAATCTTGACTCACGCCCACTCACGCCTCACGATCGCCCCGGAAGCAGGGTTGATGCAGCTTTCTCTCTTAACCCGCCTGCGATCATTGTTGCTCCCCTCCGTTCCAAAGCTCAAGAATTAGAGGCAGTCTATGTTTCCCTAGGCGTGAGCTCGCGTCGAGCGATCGTTAATATATGTACAGTGGCTGTTGCATCTTCACCCAGTCTGGTAACTCCTCGACACTGCTCTCAACAGCTAGAGCCTGGGGCCTATTAGTGGCGTGCCAGCTACCCTTTCCAATCTCGATCTCAGCCAATTTGCCTCACAGTTCTTGTTGCTGCTCGTAATTAATATAGATGCCCGACATTTCTCAGCCACACCCATTTGTGACAAGTTAAGAAAAAGTGCAAATTGTCAAGGGGGTAGACCAAAAAAGGTAAAATAGGATGAAACCTTTACGGGGCAAGCAGTTGAGCCATAGTTAAACCAGTTATGATTCGCAAAAAAAGAATTAACCGAG
>NZ_JANMZH010000364.1:0-3508 GCF_031383065.1 Microcoleus sp. OTE_8_concoct_300
TTTCTGCTACCCCTTTTAAGTGTGCTTTTAGGCGCTGTTGGTCTGAGGGTGTCATTTTTTTGATCTCATCTTTTTTGACAGTTTTACTAGCTTTTTCATTGTAGCCCTTTTTCATATATTTGCAAAAGTGAGATGCACCCGATTGCACTTCTAGCGAGCAAGATGCCTAATACTAAAAACTGAGCACGAGTTAAGTGTTGTTGGAGATGCGTCTGATAAAATAGGGGTAGCATATTTTTTGATAGGTCGTTGGGAACCTTCTTCTGACCTATCTTTTTTTACCACAAGTCGGTCAACCCCTCACCCGCTCCGGGTTTTGGCGGGGTTGTCACCCCGCCAGGGGAAGATGTCTCTTTTTATGCAAGCTTTGCTTTTTGATCTCCGTAATTTCCGATTGTGACAGTTGAGGGTGCGGAATGTGGGTTTAACTGTGTCACTTGCCCAATTGCAAGCAATTTCGCTGCTCTGGAGCTTAATAAAAGTTTTTGAAGCTTACGCACTAGGAGCACGTTACCGTTCTTTTGAGCCTTGAATATTCTCACTTGTAGGCGAAACACAATTTTCCGCAGCTTGCGCCAAGGAATTGATTTCCATTTATCAACTGGATTTAACTCCGTTGCCATAACATTCTCTACGCCTGAATGAACATTTTCTATGTAAACCGTACCCAGTTGTCCAAGAGTCCTGATTTCTTGAATTTTTGAGTACATCTTACCAGCTCTACCCGCTAACCCTTATTTAAGGACTCCACAATTTGAGAAATTAATCTCCTCAAGTTGAAGGTTGAAAGAGCCGTTTTATTCGTTCCTCGGTTTAGTTGTTTTGTAGTTTTAGGTTCTCTCATTTCGCCCACGATTTCCCAGAATTGCATTTATCCAGTTCAAAATAATGCGGGTATTTTCACACTTGAAGTGTTATGTTGTGTCGTTGTTCGACCTTGATTTCGGTCGTTCACGTTCAGACGCTTTTTCCGAGAGTTCAACTAATGTTTAACCTTGACTACTTACCTATACGAGTTGCTACCATCTCAGATTTGTTATTCTCGTTCTGTCCCCAGCTTCATTTTTAGAGTTTGTTCTCTATCCATGTGGGCAGTTTTGGCATCACGCCATTCCTAGCGGGTAAGACTTGTCAAATTTGAGTTTGACGCACTCACACTAAACTAAAGTTATCTCTACTATATTTCTGAGTTTGCACTCAAGGCGGTGTAGAGACGATTTTCCTCCTAAGTTTTATGAGACTTTGGTTTCAATCAACGAACCGCACGAACCGAACGTGCTGGTTTCCCCGCATTCGGCTCCCGATGTTCTTGGCTTGCGCCTTTGCTCATGTGGAGATAATCATGGCAGCTTTCGTGAACCGCTAAGAGGTTTTTTGTTTTCGAGTTACTATGGTTTCCGTCTACATGATGTAGATGTACCTTTTCATCGCCTAGCATTTTTAAACCACATTTCCCACATTTATGGCTTTGCCGTTTTAGAGCTTGAGAGGTTTCGCCATCATAGAGCTTGCTGTTACGTTCGCTCCAGTAGGTGATATCTCCGTCGTAAGGTGATTTATTCCCTTTGACATTGACAAATTTGCTTTCGGAGTAAGGAACCGTCGGAAACGCTTTATCCAGCAGTTTCTTGCGGGTGTAGCGAGTTTGTTTCGATTCCTTGTTAAATACCCTAAAGGCTCTTGTTTCGATGTGGTATAGCGAGTTGCGCGACCCGTCCATTTTGCAATAGCGATGGTAGTTTCTCCAACCTCTGACTACAGGGGCTAATTTCTGGGCCTTGACCGTAGCACCATAATTCGAGTTGTTGACGATGTGTTTTACCTTCTGACGGAACGCTTTAAAATTGTCCGCTGATGGGACGCATCTAAATTTTCCGTTATTTTGCACTTTGAAATGCCAACCAAGGAAGTCAAATCCATCTGTCGTAGCCGTTAGCTTTGTTTTCTTTTCGCTCACTTTCATCCCACGTTCTGCCAGAAATTCGCTGACTCGATCAAGTATTCCTGTTGCATCATCTTTAGGCTTGAGGATGATTATCATATCGTCCGCGTAGCGAACCGATTGGTGTATTTCCTCAATTCCGTTGAGCACGATATTGGCTAGTAATGGACTTACCACACCCCCTTGCGGGGTTCCTTGTTCTGGAAATTCTGGGTTGACTCCTGTTTTTAGACAACGGAATATTCCGGTCTTAATGCCCTTTGGGGCGATGAGTCGTTCCATGATTCTGGTGTGGCTTATCCTGTCGAAGCATTTTTCGATGTCGAGTTCTATAACTCGTTTCTCTATTCCGTTGCTTATGGAGCGTAGATTATGGAACAAAACTTTCTGCGCGTCGTGCGCCGACCTTCCTGTTCTGAACCCATAACTCCGGGCGTGGAAAGTTGCTTCGTGCGCTGGCTCTAGCGCGTACTTTGCGAGGCATTGCCACGCTCTGTCTGCCATAGTAGGTATCTTAAGGAGGCGGGTACTCCCATGCTTTTTGGGGATTGGTATTGAACGTAATTTCTGGTGTTTCCAGTTGTTACTTTTGGCTCTGATTTCTTCACTCAGAGCCAACCTTTCCTCAAATGTGAGTGAGGCTTTTTTATCGATTCCCGCAGTCTTTTTGCCAGCATTTAATTGAGTTACTTGACGTATTGCCAACATTCTTGCAGCCGTGGATTTCAGAATTAGCTTTTGAAGGGACTTTGCTTTGGGCTTGTCTCAATACGGTTCAGTTAAGGGCTATGCAGTGCTTAAAACAATAAATACAGGAGGATTCATTATGATTCCCGTACCTCTGTGTTTAACTTGTTTAGATCGAAATTTTGAAACAGGCTTTTTGACAACTCTTGGGTTGTTTCTCTGAACTCTTTCCGGTATAGTTTGATCGAGAATCTCCCACATTAACCAACTCAAAAAAAGGGAAGTTCCTGTGGTTGTAACCGCTGAAATTTTGGGAGAGCACGACGAATAACTCGTAATGTTCCCGTAAAAGAAAGACGCAATGGTGAAACCCCTGCGCTGCTTACTGAAGAGAAAAATTAATGACCGTACCGCCCAATGTCCTATTAGTAAACCATAAATTTCTTGTACCACCTCCTTTGGTCTTTGAGAACGAATATGAGTTTTTCGTCCTAATAAATGTACTTTGATTTCATCAATCCTATTTTCGACTTCCCAACGTTGATGATATTCACAGGCCAGTAAGTGCGCTGAAAATTTTTCCGCGTTCAACAAGCTGGTAATTAAACGATATCTAATTTGTGCTTCTGGGCGGTCGTAATTCTCAATTGTGTACTCAATTACTCTTACCTGTATGGGCTTAAATCCTTTTTTTCTTAATTTACCTGATGGATAAATCCAACTCAAATATGAACCATCATCTATAGCACGTCTAAATGAGTTGTACAATTTAAGCAAGGGTGATAGACTGAAAGTAAAAGTCACATTCTTAGAGGTAAAGAGATGTCAAGTGATGAAAACCAGGAACTAAAAGAAAAGCTGGCTGAGTTAGAAGAGTTT